>NZ_JACJPL010000022.1 GCF_014696065.1 Leptolyngbya sp. FACHB-261
GTGGTTTGTGCTGAAGAATTGGATGCGACAGCGATTGGATGAGTTTGAGAACTTTCGAGATTGTGTGGATGCTGCGTTCAAGCAATGTCCTAACGTATGCGCGTAGAGCTATATATCCTGGTTTCCTTAAAAAGCCGGGGAAAGCGCACCATTGGTCTTCTAACCAGTTAGATTTGACAGGGCTTGGAACGCTTGAGTCAAAACGGCTAATCGCCTCAGCTAGGTCCTGTTGAGAAATATCAGTTCCAGAGAGTTGCTCAACTAGGCTTAGGCCTGTCTTAAGCTCTTGCTCCCCATAAGGCTTATATTGGCTCCAGGGGTAAACGATAGCAGTGCAAACTCGGCCCGATGCAAGCCGTAACCCATGTTCATCCTCAATTACCTTTCGATTCAACCGCCCCAAACGTTGAACTAGAGCAGGAGCAGGTGCTACAGGAGAAACTAATAGGTCGGCGCTGAGATCCAGGGACATCTCGCAAACTTGAGTTGTAATTGCTAGAACCGGAGTGTTTGAGCCGAAAGCTTTTATGACCGCTTTGTGTTTATCTAGCCTATCCTTGTAGCGATAGCGGCTATGATAGATTAAGCAATTTGAAGGCTCCAACAAGGAGCTTAGGCACTTCGTTTTTGCTAGGCGATACAGGTTTATACAACTTTGTACTGAATTAGTTACCCACAAAACCTTTTGCCGTTTTTCTAATGCATCTAGTACGGTAGGCCATATCTCAGGTAGCTCATCAGAATCAGAAATCTCAGAAATGTATTGAATCTGGTAACGGGGTAGGATTTCTAGATCCTTTGGTCCTTCGATAGAACTTATCTGCTCACCCAACTCACTTGCTACAGCATGAATTGCTTGGAGCTGTCCTTGAGTGAAACTAGCACTCATTAATAGAATCGGAGCTCCTCGAAATGTTTTAAGGAATTGTAAAAGGGCTCCGAAGAGCCGGTCGTCATAGGCATGAACCTCATCAAATACAAAGGCAGATTGACTAATTGCAGGCCATGAATATAGAGGCTTACGATTGTTCTGAATGAGACCCAGCACTAAGTCAACTGTACAGACAATTAGCTTCGCTTGCCAGGCAGTTAATGCCGCTAACCGCGCATCTATCCCTTCGGAATCTTCTGAATCCCCTGAAAACAGAATTTCTTCCAAATCAACGGCAGCCCGGGAGTGCATCAAAGCTGTCTCAATAGGAGTTTCAGCAGCATAGTCTAGATATCCTTGGGAAGCAGTTCCAGTTGTGGGATATCCAAAAAACAACTTTCGACCCGTTGCTCTTTCCGTTGCTCTTTTTTTCGCCCATGCGTAAGCTGCAGATGTCTTACCAGTTCCACAGCCAGCCTTTACTAACGTGATCCTATTCTTTGCCTCAGCGACGTCTCTTTGAAAAGGGCGTAGGGAGTTACCGTTGAGTTTCTGTGTTAGAAGGTTTTGAATCTCTTGCTCAGAGAGTACAAGATTGAAAACCTGGTTCATCCACTCCCCAATCTTGTATCCAGCAACAGGCAATGCTGAACCCGCCAGATCCGCAGCAATTACCGTTGCTTTAACTGCAGCAATAAATCTCTGACGTTGCCAATCGCTTTGAGCCTCAAGCTCAATAAACTCATCACGCAGCTCGGTCAGGGCTTGCTTCAGCGTAGACTTTGACCAACACTCTTGAGGATACTGGGAGAGCGACTCAGGTAGTCCAAAGACTTGCTGTCCCAGCCTAAGGATTGCCTGAAAATCCACATGCTGTGTGTAGATTTCAAGCTCATCACCAGTTCCGTCAAGAATTTCAGCAATGTCTCCTGTCGATTTACCATCTTGGCTTTGTCCAATTTTGAGATGATGCCCCATTGCTGCCCAGACAGCCACCATTAGATCAGCCTGAGGGCATTGTTCTAGCCAAGCTCTAGAGCTAGGAACTCGGAGCGCTAAGATGCCGCTAATGACCTCATGACGAAGCATCTGCCTGCTGCTGTGCTTCTTCCAAGCTCTCTGGAGCTTATTCCTATGCAAGCAAATTTTCTCATCTTCAGAATTAAGATGAACCATCTCCTGAAAATGTTGATTTGCCTTACCCCAATCATGCAAATATGCGCCTAGCTTAACTGTGCGAGCGAAGTAATCAAAATCAATATCACTGGTTAGTCCTAACTGGTCCAAAATAGTGCGACCAAGCCTTTCTACTAAAACATCAGCAGCTTGCATCACTGCACTAATGTGACCTGTGTACTTGGCAGCACCTCGCATTCTGCTTCCTTGCGCAGCTTGTTTAGGTAGTGCCTTTGCTAGCAATGTCTTGAAGGGGGACACTAGTGCTCCTGATGAGGTAGGAAAATTCCGCAGCCCATGTGTCGCTTGCCTCCACATCCAAATTGCTGCAGAAGCAGTGAGTGCTCATCACTCAAGCCAGTCACCTCAGTCGTAAAACCAACGACTGTGTAACGTTGAATCTTGATGACCTTACGACTAGGTTGTCCATCACGATTTAGAGGAACAGATAGATGCCCTACGATTCCTAGGTTGTCCAACTGACGTTGAGCTGAAGCTATAAAGGAGCCTAGTTCCATAGCACCCTTGATAGTTACAATACGAGCTCTCACAGTTGGCGCTGGGCAGAGCATAGAGACAGTAGGGATTCCCAGCTGAATCTCGTGAACGCCTACTTTTACTTTCTTACCTGCCAATGGGTAGACTAACGGAATTTTAGATATAGGAACCCTGATACGGGTCAGTGACTGCCGTGTCAGGTGAATTTTGCCTTGCTGATCTTTGATGCCTGGGACCGTGAGAATAGCGAGCTCGGGGTGCTGGCGAAGCTCTGGTATCAGGTGCACGAATGCTGCATAGAGCCCGTAGTTGTGATCTGCAGGTAGCACTTGTCCATTGATCACAGGAAAATCCAGTTCTACAAAGGGTTCAAACCCCCTGTTCTCTGCAGAAGGTGTTAAGGGTCTTGTAATAGAGTTCATCCCGTGGGGTTTCCTGGTGAGAGGGCGCTCTGGGACTTGCGAGCTATGTTTTCATCGCCTTTCGGCATCAAGGGTAATGAGCGGGCAAGGTTATTGATGAGCCTTGACGCTCTGCGCTTCTTGGCAACGCTCCACTCGATTGGCTGCCACGTGGAAGTGCTCAACGCTCCACAGATACTCGTTTGAATGCCACTTAGAACATCTAAGGATGCACATAGGTTAGCTGCCCTGGTTTTGCTATGTCAAGGCCCTTCCTGCACTGGGCTATCTCTTAATTGGCATTTGGGCACACAGACGGGAAGATACCTTTGGAGGCAACCCCAGGCTTGTTAGCTCAAAATATTACTCAGCCCCATGCTCGCTGTCTGACTGCTGGAATCTCTGCTCTTAGCTGTCACCTCACTTCAAGTGACTGACGAACAACTGAACATGGTCGCTGCGAGCGAATGGGGCATCACTTCACTACACATCGCGCACTTTATGCGTCGAGTTCAACCTTTCTTGGAGCGCAATCAGTCATCCCTTAGGGCTGCTCCGCATCACTGGGCTAGTAGATATCCGCCGGGGGTCACTAAATCTATTACTCCACCAACAAGGTGCCCTAGCGTCATAGGGTTTCTATCTTCTTCAATCACCTGCTAGGGGCAAAGACTCGTTCCCTAACCCTAGACCGCTTTGTGATTCAGGAGCTGATCTAACTCGATAGAGAAAACGGGTATCAAGGAAACAGGCAGTAGCTGCTTTGTAGACACCACCTTCTCCTCTGGGGGTTTTACCAGTGGACAACAGAGGGGGCGGTAAAAACAAACATCACATTGAGTGCAATGATTGCCCCTAGTAGGGAAAGGCGGAAGGGGCCACACACGGAAGAATAAGGCTCAAAAACTAATGGCGTAGCCTGTGGATGGAATGGCTGAGTTAGGTCGCAGTAGAGCACTTATTTAATAGCTTATTGCTTGTCGCTCGGTTTCTTCGTTCGGGGTTAAATCAGATTGAGTCACAAATGTAACTCGATTAGGCTCAATCTCATAACGTAAATCAAATGCCCCTATTCCACCAGAAGTCATGCCTTCTCGATAAATACTCATATCGTATTTACCGCTAACTTCTGTAGTTTCTACATAGAAAACAAACTGATAGGGGAGCGGTAGCCCTGGAACGCTTTGTCTTAAGCTAAGCGCAGGCTTCTCAGGCAGAATTGAGCAATGGAACAAACCTTGTCCCCAACGGCAGCTCAGAGCTACATCAAAGTCTGAGTCTAAATAGTAGATGTCTGCGCGGACCTGCTTCGATAGCCCCTCTGAATCTTCTCTAAAGGCGCGAGGTAGATACCCATTGACCGCAATTCTGACGTCGCACATGGGACTTGGTTGACCACTCTACACACCGGATGGTACTTCACCGCAGTGGTCTTGGGGATACCCAGCCGCTCGACGCACTGGCTGGTTGTATGTGTCCACATAGGTTGCCGTAATCGTAGCTCCAGTACCTTGGTAGGCAAAACACCAGATCTGTGTAGAGCGCCGAGCGCTCTCTAAATTATCAATCTCGAAAATCCCTGGGAATTTCTGCTCTCCGAACTGGTAGTAGCGGGCATACCAAACGAGGCGAAGTGACTGTTTATCACCCTGAATTGGTGCAGACAGAGAGAGAGCAGACGTGCAAATTGGATAATTGCCGCAGGCAAGAAACACGAAGCATACTAATGCAATCGAAAGAGCTTTTCTCATAGAGCTGGTAAGGCTAAGTCACTGAAATGGATGGAGGCAGGCTTTTGACCTGCATGACTGGTTCTGGTGGAACTGCGAGACCTTAATGAGAGCCGCTTCATGGAGACAGCCTGAAACGACGTCACCAAAACCAGGCGTCTGCTCTATTCCGTCACCTGTCCAGGCTTTAAAATGCTTGCTTTTGAGAACGGCAGTCAGACCAAACCCAGTGCTTAAACTTGCCCTTGGTTTTGCTCTGCATAGCCCAGCACATACAGCTGCTCAATCTCCATGCGAATAGCTGCAACGGTATCGCCCACGATAAAGACGATTGCTCTGGCTCTCGTGCGCCTTGGTCGCTCTACAGGTGTCTCCTCCATCTGGGCCTGTTGCCCAACCACTGGAGTTTTTTTGCTTCTGTTTGGTCTGCGCCATGACAGCGGGGTGTTTAGGTTAACTAGCAATGTACCCGTAACATGAGGGTACAAGCAAGTAGCCTGCCGGTAGAAATTTATGATGGTCGGAGGACGCCGTGGGGAAAAGGCTTGTGGCCCGCAAGGACCGGCTATATCGGAGAGAGGTCAGTGTCTATCTGGAGCCGTGGCTAAAGCAGGGGCTGGTTCGTTGGGCCAAGCGCGAGAACCGTTCGCTCTCAAACCTGATTGAGGATCTGACGAAGAAGGCTTACCGAGAGTGGGCAGAGGCGAACAACATACCAATTGAGACGCTGGACGAGGACGAGGAATGACCAGCAACGGGTGTGAATAAACGATCACTGGGTCTGGAGGGCGAACTGATAGTGTTCAGACTCTGACCGTTCAAATCTCCGAGTTTGGAAGCCAGATGTCTGAGTTAAGGGGGCAGGTTCAACCAGTGGTGGAACAGTTCAACTGAATGGTGCCTGCGCTCCCGTAGTGTCTAACCAAGTGGCGTTTCAGGAAGAATGCCTGAATCAGTTGCAGGATGAGTTTAGGTTCGATCTACGTGAGCGAGCAAAATGCTCAGGTACAGGCATTGCTTGAACTCTGCTGTAGCCGCGAGTGCCGCTGCAGAGTTTAGAGCGGGGCCAGGGCTGATAGACCCTCCAGCGAGTAGAAAAAGTGAATGGGTAGCTAGATGGGAACGGTTTCCAGCGACATGTTTGATTAGAGGGGCGGACTCGTCAGAGACTTGCAACCTAGCCAAGAGCTGAGCCTATGAGTTGATTGCTGAGCTGGGAATTAGCTGCTCTTCGCAACGCAGACCCCCCTGCCCTAGCTTCGAAACCAACACTCGACTGACATAAGTTTGACGAGCAATCGAATCGCTCCGCAGCCGCTCAAGCAACCTCCTCAGTTTTTCAACTGATGCAAGTAAGCGATGAGCAATATGCTTCTTGCACAACTGTATAGTGGAAAGTTTTAGCAAACGAGCCACTCCAGTTCCTCTTTCTGCTGGGACATAAATAAGTCTTCGGAGGGAAGACTACATGGGAAAAGGCCTCGACTTATCCGATGCAATCCAAATTTGTAACAGCTTATTCCCGTTTATTTATGTTTTGAATCTCTTCAAAAAATATGAGTAAAAACTGAACACCTAGCAATTTATTTAATGGGGATTAATCATTTATTTAAACGGGATTATCTCTGTATAACCCCATTTAAATCGACTATTTTTTCTCGCAAAAAGGGTTGAATATCTCAGCTCAGGGTGATAGTCTTTTGGAGTACAAACGTACCCAACCAAACCTCGCGCCATGTCCCTCAATTCTCTCTAAGCATGATCGAGACTGGAGATTGACCGATACTAGATGTGCTCCAGAACTGAAGCCTCCATACCTATTAGCTCAAGCAGGACCAGAGGTCAGTCTTACATCTCTAATGACCTACCAACTCTCCTCTCTTGAGGATAGAGAGCTGCAATAGGAGCTGTGTGTAGATTCATTTATCTCATTTGCTATCGGTTGATATCTCTAAATCTTTTCTGCCCAGAACCTAGGGAAGATAGGCAGGTGGGTGAGTAAGAGACGAGAGTTTTAGTCACTTAAAACTCACTCGTGCCATTGGCTTCATCAGCAGTCTCTTATTGATTGGGGATTTTAGAGCAGTTGCTATGGCCTCGCTTGGAAGAAGAGCTAGCACGTAAGACAGTGGTAAAGCTCCATCGGCATTTTTAGAAGCTGCAAGGAACCTTTTCTCTTGCAGAGTGCCCACCAGCAGAAAAATATATGAGCAACTTTTCGTTTCAATTTGGTACCAAGCAGCAAGCCGCTGAGATCTTGCAACTAAGTTGTGAAACCCTTAAGAAGTATAGACTTAGTGGCAGATTGATTGAGGGGATTCATTGGTCGAGAATCAATTCTCGATTGGTCAGATACAATTTGAGCTTACTTAAAGATTGGCTTGCAAACAAAAATGATCCAGTGGCACATCTACGTGCAATTGAGCAATTTCAAGCTAGCTTGCTGAGTAATCAGCCTAAGAAACCTCGTAGGAAGACTATATAGGTATTGCGATGATAAGACCTGCAGCTTGTCCAATCATTGCCTAGTGAGAAGGTAAAATTTGAAAGCATTCTAGCTGGCTCACCAAGAGTGTAGTAGCTGATGGAGCAATGGTTATGTAAGGCATATAAGTATCAATGGCTTTAGGAGATAGGTTACTGAAGAGGGCTTGCTGAGTCTACTCGATAGGCTACAGCATGACTAGTTCACGCTAATTTCGGCCGTTCAGCGACTCACTTATAGAAGCTGGAGTAGTTCTTCATGAGTTATATTATCAAGAAATACCGCTGTCCTAGGCAGTGTTATGAGTTTGTGCGAACTCTGACTAAAAGTTTAAGCCAAGAGAACCATGCTCTGTTCTGCCATATTCTAGTGAGTAGCATGAGCAATCTCCGTCTCCGCAAACACAAGGGCTGGGTACCTATTTCGTTCAAACTTATCCGTAAGACTTGGAAGGGTAAAGCGGACTGGAAGAAATTAGAGAGCCTAAACCTCATCAGAGTTAAACCCTATGATATGAGGCGCGGTCTGTCCTATGAATTCAAAGTACCTGATGCTCTAATTGAAAAATTTCTCTCTAGTTTTTCCACTAAGACTCAGGACCACGTAGACTCACCGATGGTAAACCTATTCACGGGTCATTTAATGAAGTGCAAGCCTAAGAGTAGGTTAACAGACAGTACTGGACACCCTGAAGCAGAATTAATTGCATCTGCAATTAAAACAGTTAAGAAATGTTTTTTTAATGCACTGGCTGTTGAAAAGCATTTACAGAAATTAAAAGCCGAACGTGATTTATTTGAGAAAGATAGTCCTCAGTGGACGAGAGCGTGTGCTCGCTATCTAAATGATTTTTATTGTTTTAGGGCTATTGTTTCACGCGACTTAGTCAGTATAGATGGCAAAATCTTTAGTTATGAACCGACTTATTCTAGTCAAACGACTGGTCGTATCAGTGAAGAGGGGGGTGGATTGCAATCTTGTAGCCGTGCTATGAAGGAGGCTGCCTTTCAAGATATTAATGGCATCAGAAATTATGATCTCAAAAATAGTCAAGCCAATGGACTGATCCAGCAATTTGAGAGGGCTGGGTTAGATACTGTCTGGCTTAAGAATTACGTTGCGGATAGTAACTCTAAGAAAAAATATGCGGCCCAAGCTGGCATCACAGTGAACTGCTGGAAGAGTTGCCTGTACGCAACGATGATGGGGGCATATCTGGGGCCTGGTAGATACCGTGGTGCAGTCACTAAGTATCTAGAAGATGAGGCGGATGGTGATTTAGAAAAAGCTAAGGCCTTGCATATGATATGTCTAGCTGTAATTAAGCCTTTTAAGATTCAACTAGATAAGTGGCATCAGTGGCTGCGCGAAAAGTATGTCGAGCTTCATAGCTATTGTGTTAAAAGGAAAAAATATATAAAGAATGCTACCGGTAAAACGCTCTGTCTCACGGACGTAGGCAAGGATAAGAATTTGCTTACGCGCAAAATATCTGCGTTTATATTACAAGGTGCTGAGGCGGCTTTCATTCATCACTTGACTCTGTTAAGTGACGAGTATGGGTTTAAAGTTCTGAGCAATCAACACGATGGGTTGGTAACCTTAGGCACCATTCCAGAGGAAGCTGTTGAAATAGCGCGAGAAAAATCTGGACTCAAGCGAGCTGAAATCGAGGAGAAACCATTTCTATGACCTTTTAAAGGCTGAAACCCTTGCAGCTATGAAGATTCAGCCTTTTTGGATCCTCGACGACAGTCGGCGGATGGTGTGAGAGGGTGCGAGAGGAGAAAAGGGAAGAGAAGGGAAGAGGAAAAGGAAGAAGAGGGAAAAGGAAAAGGAAGAAGAGAAGGTATAGGCGTACGGCTTCAACTGCCAGAAGCCTTGTGAGGCAAGGTTTTGACCCTTATTCCTGCCTTCTCCTAAGAACCTACTGGAAAGAGTAGGGAGGAAGAAGGGAGAGTAGGGAGGAAGAAGGGAGTGTAGGGAGGAAGAGAAGGTATAGGCGTACGACTTCAACTGCCAGAAGTCTTGACTCACAAGGTTTTGACCCTTATTCCTGCCTTCTCCTAAGAACCTATTGGTATCGGCCCAAGACTTTCTTCTGCCAAGGCAATATAAGTATCCTTAGAGCCATCTGAGCCCCTTCGAACGAAGTCTTCCTTTGCCCTCTTAACCCCACTCCTTTACTGAAGCATTTGCTTAAACTCTGCCTTGGCTCCCCTTTCCTCAGGAATCAATGGCTAGTTGAAATGCTTGTGGTAACAATCTGTAAGTCACAGGGTAGTGCCTGACTGGTGAATAGGGTTCTGCCCCTCACTAGGAGTAAGAAGCTCTCCTTGTCCCTTGAGAGCTAGTAGAGGGCTGTTTTTGCAATACATCTGTCTCATCCGCAAGGGGCCAGCGTTAGTTTTTCAGAGGAAAGGGTACATTGCTGACATAGCACCTGCTAGGCGCTGTCGGTAACCGACGGTGATTGAATAGCGTTGGATATAGTATCAATGACCGAGTTTCGAGATACGAACGAACTAGTTTTGGAACTCCGGCAACAGCTTGGATTAACTCAGGAAAAGCTTGCTGCTAAGTTAGGAGTTACCGTCAGCACTATCAATCGTTGGGAGAATGGAAAAACGGCTCCCTCCCCTTTAGGGTTAAAGCAAATTGAAGAGATGCTCAGACAGATGGGCGAAGGAGGAAGAAGCTTACTGGCAAAGCACTTTCCCTGAGGAAGTAATTGATTAGCTCAGTTAGCAGATTAACCTCCTCATAGATCAGCTTCATTGTATGTACTACCTATCTTACCTTCATAGGTGGCTTATTAAAGCTACACCATCTTTACTGACTAGAAGCTGTGAGTAATTCAAGCAGAGCAGTATTAGAGGGAGCTAAACTCTCAGCGCAATCCGAAGTAATACCTGGTAAAGATAAGAATATTTGACTCCTGTAGATGACCTTTTCCATCCGTCCACCAATTCACTGTAGAAATAATGTCTGAATATACTGGAATGACTCCCACTGTTATCATCGGTGTAGGAGGCACAGGCAAGGAAATTCTGGTTAAGGTGCGTCGGATGATTGTAGAGCTGTATGGCTCTTTAGACGCTCTACCCATTGTCTCCTTTCTTCATATTGATACTGAGCAGAACGCTAAGGTCTCAGAACCTCAAGTTGTTCTGAAGCAAGACATCTCTCTACGCCCAGCTGAGCAAGTATGGGCTAAGGTTGAAGACGCAAAAGCTATTCTAAACAAGCTCTCATCCTACGAATATCTAACAGAATGGTTTCCTAGTCAGCTGAAGGGAACTGATTCAATTTTGGCAGGGGCAGGGCAGATTCGGGCATTAGGCAGGTTTGCTTTTAGTCTAAATTATCAAGCAATCAAAACCAGTTTTAACAATGCCAAAGCTCGGATTGTTGGTCATGAGAAGTTTATGTTGGATCATTGGCAGGTCCAACTAGATAAGGGGATCAACATCTTTGTCGTCTGCTCTCTTTCGGGAGGGACGGGCTCTGGTATGGTCCTAGACCTAGCTTATAATCTCCGTGATTGGGTGCCACCTTCAGAATTGCCCCAATCCTCTGCTTATCTGGTTTTGCCAGGAGCTTTCTCTGGTCTGGGGGACAGAGTGATCGCGAATGCCTATGCGGCTCTGATGGAGCTAAATCACTACTCCCGCAATAACACCCGCTTTGAGAGCCAGTACAGTAGCAATCAATCGGACCGAATCAGTGCCCAAAGTGGTCAGGACGTTCCCTTTAACTTCTGCTACCTAGTGGGTAACAGCAATGACAAGGTGACATTTCCGAATCTCAGCTCCGTCTTGGAGATGGTTGCTCAAAATCTCTTCCTGGATTTCAGTTCTGGGTTCAGCCAGTACAAGAAACTGGTCCGGGATAATGTACGCAAACAGTGGGCTAGTCCCGATGCGCTCGGTTATCCCCAAAGTTTCATTAGCTTTGGTCTGTCTAGTATCCAATTCCCTGTAGAACGGGTGCTCAACGCTTGTGCTTCTCGCTTAGCCGGTCGTTTGGTAACTTGGTGGGCCAATCCCACCCCAGCCCCCGCTGCAATGCGGGACGTCATTAAAACCGAAATCTTGCCGAGCCTGTTCCTGGCTGAATCAGATCACGAGCATCAACTCCTGGACAGTATCAGTCTTGGAGACAACATGAAGCCTTACAGCAAGGAGGTAGCAGACTGGGCTGCAGGCGTGCGTAAGCGACGAAATGACCTGAATATTCCTTTTGAGAACATCCAGCGCTTTATCTCCAACGAGCAGGAGAAGTATGCTCCTCACTTCAATGACAGCGATACAGACCCCCGACGCTGGAGCGACTACTTCCAGAAGATGTGGGACAACCTAAACAGGCTGATTCCTCAGAAGCGTCAAGAACTCCGTCAGACGGTCTACAAGATCATTGAGGATCGTTTCCGGGGTCCTAAGTTTGCTCGGCAATTTCTAGAAGTTCTCCTAGAGGTCTTTGCTGAGTTCCGCAGCCGCTTTGACCAGGACCGTCAGAAGAACTGGTTGCCCAGGGAGCGCTCCTCCGCCAATGCGCTTCAAGTCCTGCTCAAGCAAATTGATGATCATGCCAAGCAATTCCTGCTGGTGAACCGTAAGAATGTCATTGAGGATGACTTCCGGGGGATTATGCAGGCCCTTGAATCTCTCTTTGTATCTAAGGTCGAGGTTAAAGCTCGAAGCTTGGCAATTCCTCTTCTGGATGGTTTACGAGAAGAAATCGATAAGCTCTTAATTGACCTGGCAGCCTTTGAGCGGGTCCTGGATATCCTGCGGTCTCAGTTACAAGATAAAGAACAGATCTTTGTGCGGGAGACCGGCGTTCTAACGGTCAATGGCATTCTGCTTTATGATCCCAAGGACATTGAGCAGGTCTATAGCAAAACTCTGAATGGCAAAGAAGATACAGTTTGTCAGAGTATTTCCCAACAAGTTTTAGGTGATTTAGGACTGAGACTGTTTGACCTTTACACGTTTGATACGCTTCGCACCAAGGGATTGTACGAGCGTTTGCTGAACCAAGCTATCGATGAGTTTCGTACCGGAACGCAACTCGAAATCTCGACCGCTCGTAAATTTCTGGAGCAATATCCAACGGTAGAGCAACAGGAAGCTCAGATTAAAACCACCTTTGAAAAATGTGAGCCCTTTCTGCGTCTGAGCCAGGAGCAAAAGCGGTTGGGATGGGAGGACCGGTCTGAGAAGTGCCAGACGATTGTAGGGATTCAAGGCGGCAACAAGCCAACAGATCCTGCCGTCGGGGCTTTGCTACCCATGATTCGCAAGACCAGTACCCTCACCGACAAGGATATTCGTCCCCTGAATGATCCCCACCATATCTACTTTGTGCAGGAGATTGGTGCTTTTCCTCTACGCCTCATTGAGGGAATGGAGCGCATGCGTACGATCTATCGAGCGGTGACTCACGCAGATAAAAATCCCCTTCACACTCACCAAGACAGCCGTCAGTTTAAAGACCTGATGCCCCCGACGCAGAGCGAGGTTCAAGTCAGGCAGAACCTGGTTCTTGCACGAGCTTTAGGTTTAATGACTCAAGTAGAAAACCGGGTGAGCGGATTTTCTGAGGTACGCTTTGCCTATCGAGATAAGCAATCAGGACTTGAGAAACTCCAAGTTGTTGGAGCTGATTGGCAAGAGGCAGAAGAGTATTTGCTGGTTGACCAGAATCGTAAGGTTCGAGAAACTCTGGACGATATTGTCAATATCATTGGGCAAACAGCGGTCACCAAGCCTGACAAGCAAGAACTCTATCAAAAACTGATGGCTCATCTGCATGTATCTGAGGCATCTATTAGTGGTGGAAAAGACAGCCCTGACTATCAGAAACTCGAAGCAGCGATTGAGGACTATGTAAAAGTTCACAGCCTATTTATCGCTCCCGCCTTAGGAACCGCTACATTGTCTTCTCCAAAGTCTCCTGCTGCACTTAAGACTCCATCAAGCGCATCTGCACCGTCAGGAATGCTAGAAAGCAACTTGGAGAAGTTTACCAAATTGGTGGAAACTTGTTACCGTCGCGGCAATCCCTCTCCTACGGAATTGCAGCTACTAGAGCGTTTCCGACAGAAGTACAACATCTCTCAGGAAGTTGCAGACCAGATCACTGCTCAGGTTCAGCCGAAGCATGATCATCAGCAAGCGATAGATGAGTTTGGTTTGATGTTTCGAGCCTTTCTCGAAAACGACGGTGACATAGATTTTGAAGAGCAGGCTCAACTGATTGAACTGCAAGAAGAATTGGAATTGACCAATGAACAAGTTGCAGCAATAGAGTCGAATGTCCGAGACGAATTAGGCCACAAATAATAATCTTTAGGCTCTATGAGGTTCCTATGGTCAGTCAATTTAACTATGTGACTTGCCCTAAGTGCGGTCATGATCGTAATCCCGTAACTGCTAAGAAATGTGAGATCTGCGCCTTCAAGCTGGGCAAAAGCTTCGGTCTCTTGCCTATGATCGGTGGTGGCTTGGCTCTTTTAACACTACTGGGAGTAGGTTACTTTGCTTTAAAAGGCCAACCAGGTAGTGTCGCCAGTGCGGCAGGGGGTAGTTCATCTGAACCCTCCAGCTCCCAAGGTTTTACTGATCGCATATTTGCATTTTCGTTGCCCGGTATCTCATTGCCTGGTAATGCTGCACAGTCCAATGACGTCAGTGCATTCCTCAGCCGAGGTGAACGAGTTCTATTTACAGACACGCCAGTTCCCAGCAAACAAGCTGCCGCAACAGCCTTCGCGGCTGGCGACTTCCCAACTGCGGTGAGAGAGTTGGAGGCATCTCGACAAGCTAGTCGCAGTGATCCTGAATCGCTTATCTACCTGAACAATGCCCGCCTTGGCAACACACCGGCTCTGAGCGTTGCAGTGGTTGTTCCTATTGGTAGCAATGCCAATGCTGCTCGTGAGATTCTACGTGGGGTTGCTCAAGCCCAGGATGAGGCCAATCGGGCTGGTGTTCCACTAAAGGTCGTCATTGGCGATGATAACAACGATCCCAAGCGAGCCCAAGACATTGCAAATACCCTAGCAAAAGACAGCAGTATCCTAGCTGTTATTGGTCATGGCACTAGTAAAACTTCGCTGGCTGCAGCACCGGTCTATCAGCAAAACCAAATGGTGATGGTTGCTCCTACCAGTACCAGTACCGAGTTAGTACAAGTTCCTAAGAGTGCTGGAGGAGATAACTATATTTTCCGCACCATTTCCAGTGACCAGTTCACAGGCACAGCTCTAGCCCGCTACATGCTGAAGACACTGGGTAAACGGAAAGCTGCTGTCTTCTTCAATTCGGGTAGCTCTTACAGCAAGTCACTTGAGCAAGCGTTTGAAACAACCCTGAGCCTCGAAGGAGGGCAGGTCGTGCAACAAGTAGATCTTGCAAAAGGGAATGCTGCAAGCCAGATATCTGGTGGCGCAGCAGAAGTCTTAGTGCTTCTGCCAGACTCAGATACGCTAGCTCAGGCGATTGAGGTTGCTAAAGCGAATCAAAATCGTCTGCCACTCCTAGCAGGGGATGCAGTCTACAAGATAGATAGCCTCCAACAGGGAGGGGCTGCACTTAACGGAATGGTACTTCCGGTCCCTTGGCATCCCCTGAAGAACGCCGACCCGAACTTCAGCCAAACTGCTAGCAGCTTATGGGGAGGAGACATCAACTGGCGCACAGCTATGGGCTATGACGCCGTACGAGCCCTACGTGTGGGGCGGGCTAAAGGCAAGATTACAGTGCAGAATGGCCGACAAGGCCGTGCCGCCCTAGCTAAAGCATTTGCTGCTCCAGGTTTTGCGTCCAATGGTGCAACAGGGGTAATTAGTTTTCTACCCTCTGGTGACCGTAACAGCAATGTAATCCTGGTAAAGGTACAACCTGGGACTCGCTCTGGAACTGGCTACGATTTTGTACCATTGCAGTGATGTCAGCTTAGTATTTGCTTGAGTATTGAGGGCAAAATACCTCTAGAAGCATTACAATACCTACCCTCGGTTGGTATCTAGAATTGATACTCTTACCGATTCAGGCTTGGGAGTATCAGTTCTAGGTATTTGCTGAATAGATGGCTCTATAAATATAAGAATGGAATTCAATCAGTAAGCCTAAAGATTTTAAGGATAATGGATATTAGTAAAGCTAGAGGCTGTGCAGGGAGCGAGGATGACTTGTCCAATTTGTGATGACAACCACGTTGTTAAGAACGGCAGAATCCGCAACGGCAAGCAAAACTTTAAATGCTGAAGTTGTGGCAGGCAATTTGTGCAAGACCCCCAAAACCAGCTCATCTTTGACCCGACTAAATCAACTCATTGACAAGCTGCTTTTGGAGAAACTCTCTGTCGCCAGGAGCTCGGGTAACTGGCGTCTTTGAACAGTGGCTGAAAATCTATGTGGATTTCCAACGAGTCAACCCCTCGACTAGGCCAAGTCCAGGCTAGAAAAAAAGGCTGATTGCCCTCGAGCGTGACGAAGCCTGGTCGTTCGTCACACTCGAGGGCAACCAGCAATGGATTTGGCTGGCCGCTTGCCAGCCAAGTCACTCTGTATCTGCAGGTGGCCAAGCGGAATGAGACAGGAGCCCAGCGTTTATGTTAAGCGGTTCCGTCAGTGTGCCCTCTGCGACACGGACTTCTGGTCAGCCTATCGCCAAGTGCTCCCCAAGCAACGACTAAGAAGATTGAGAATCATAATTAATTGGAGCAATTGGTAGTTCACTCACCACTACAGTGCATCCTTGCCTTTGTAGGATAGGATTACTCCTCTGTTAGGTGCCTAGATTGACACTTTGCCACAGACGGAAAAGTGCTTGGGAAATTGGTCTGGTAACTCTGTCATTAGTCCAATAACCATTATGGGAAAGAGGAGTCCAACTTAATAAACCACCAACGTTAACTTCTCTATCTTCTTTAACAGCCTCCTTATATTTGTTATTCATGTGCTTGATAGGATAGCCGAGAACGTCATCTTTATCGTAATAATTGACCCATTCCCCTTCGAGCTCTGGGTAATGAGCGGAGAGGTTGGGTGAGGGAACAGCTACAGGCGTGCCAAAGTCGTTGTAACGTAGTGCCCACAAAGGGATTTGATTACCCAACGTGTACAGAAGTGTTAGTGTTTCCAACTTCTCGAGAGGATTGTCATGAATTTCTATCTTGTTACTTCCTGCTTTTACACCTCCACTCTGAATATCCCAAATGTAATTACTAGCTATTGCAGCTCCCATACTATGGGCTATAACGCATAGTGGAGCATTTGGCCCAGCTTTCTCGGCTAACCTGTGCAGAGTATCAGCAAAGCACTGGTGCACTCCATCGTAAACTGCTCGATCATCCGGCGGTGTTGCGGAGGTAATCTGGTAGCCAACACTATCTGCCAAAGAATTAAATACGAAATTACGGATATCGCCCCATCCAAGCTTCTCGATCTCTAGTCTTTTCCACAGATCATTCTGGGGCTTCTGAAGGATGTGAGCCCAGTAGATTGCATCGATCTCCAGTTCTGGAGCTTCACCATCAGCGTTTCTACCTCGTAGCTGTGAAAACTGCGACTTCAGCCTTTTTGCTATCCCTCCAGTAAACTTTTCTGGCTGGTTCGGATCCTGAAAACCAGGATTGTCATTACCAATGCCATGAATAATAGCTACAGCGATTTTTTGAGGCACTTATTACTCCACTGTTACCATGAGACACCTAGTTAGAATTTGCTAACCAGTCGGTCCATTCTATGCAAGCTATAAATTCACTGTCAATGCGATTAACAGGTGTACACAAAACGAGCCGATTTTGATTAGATACCAAGCTCTGTAATGAATCATACCTAGTCACTGGAAAAACTTAACAACATTTGTCCTGATTGATGGGGCTCAGTAGGTACATATAGTGCCGATTCAGGTGTAATCGAAAAAGATTTCGATTACACCTGAATCGGCACCTAAATATTCGAATTGCTGTTCCGCCATTCAATTGCTGCTTTCTGAAACTGTCTTAGTAGTTTCATGTAGTTCGTCTGGCTGAGTACTGCACTCAGGCTGTCTTAAAGAGCAGGTGTGGGTTTAGCTCAGTTCCCTTAATATAAGGGTCAGCACCCCACACATATACCAATGAGGAACACAAGATGAGCTAATGACATTACACTAGTGACAGCAGCCATCTATTACGGACTGCAAATTCTGAAGAATTTGCAGAACTCTAAGAGCTTCAACCTCATTGCTTATTTTCTCCTGATCTAAGCAAGGGTACATCGTAAGATTCTGGTACTTGACTACAAAAACTGGGCTATTATAATGACTTCAATCGAATGTAATAGGGAGCACATTGAAAGCATCAATGGGACATTCCCCTATTTGCCAGTGAACAGTCCTGACCCTTCCTCCCCCTCTAGCTCGAAACTGTGTTCTCCAGATGCAGTAGCAGAGAAAGTAGATTCTTTAGTTAATTACATTCAACAAGAAATTCACAGCCGGGGTAAGAAAGCAATGACATGGCAAGTTCAAGAGGAACTTGCCCAGCTAATCAACCTTTTGCAAAGAGTTGAGAAAAGATTCTTAAAGAATGAAGCAGCAAAGCAACCATGCGTAGTTAAGCAGAAGCAGCTCAAGTCAAGCCTTGATTTTGTAGAGATAGCTATAAAAGCTTTGTTTGAGGAGCAGCCTAACCTGTGTCTCTCTAGAAAGATCAGACGCAATATTGAGTATTTTATGCGCATGTCTGACATTCCTGTAGTTGGCATGCCAATTAATTTTTTTCATGGTGTTACACATCTATCATCGACGATAACGAAAGTAATCTTTGGCCTTGCAATATCCCTTCCTTTGTGCGCAGGACTTCTAGGCTATGCAATTTATCAACTTAATTCAGTTAGTAATAAGAACGCTCCTGCAGAATTTGCAAAGACTGCAATATCCATTGACACACGAGGGCAATCTACACTTCCTGAAGGTTCGCAAGTCAGTCCAATAACTGCACCGGGTACGTCCCAAGCGCAGATCAGGGCAGCCCAAGCAAGGATCAGCGAAGAATGTCTATTCTTGCTAATTCTGACGGGCTCAGCAGGAGCATTAGGGAGTATCATCAGCATCTTGACCAGGATTGAACAGTATCAGAGCAAAGAATACGAAGATTCTGCTCTCCCCATCTTTATTGGAGCATTTAAGCCCATAATAGGAGCGTCCTTTGGTATTTTGATCTTTACTCTCGTTACCGCAGAGATATTTCCGTTTAAAATTCCCCAACAGGAAAGCAAGGGAGCTGCCTTTTTCGCCTTGGCATTCATTATTGGGTTCAGTGAGAGATTTGCGAATGACATCGTCAGCCGTACAGAGAACAGTTTATCTGGCGTCTCTGGGAAGCCAACAGAAGCCATTGAGATAATGGCTGAGCATCTAAAGAAATTACCGCCTGGCTCTTCAGAGGCTACGGCTATAGCTGAGGCGTTGTCCCAAACTTTATCTGCACACTGTCAGAATCAAAATAAAGGATAAGGACGAGGCTTTTTATCTGCCATAAGATTTAGGCGCTCGCAGCAATTTACTTTTAATTCGGGACAACAACATTAATGTCTTGTACATTGTAATACCAAAGCTGATTTTGAACAAAATGTAGAAGTTCTGCTTTGTGGCGCAGCAGCCAATCAGGATTATTGCCAGCGTATAAGCAAATTTCTACAACTGTTTCATGCCAATCCACTTGGTCAACGGCCTTGCAGTGGTAGAAGAAGTTCACAATCCTTGTGATTACTCGTGTTCGATCCTGATCTTTATACGGCAGAGATAAATTAATCGTTTTGGGGCTGGTTAGTTGTGTTACGTTAAATCGAAAGTTTATTTCATGAATTCCTTTCTCCTTGTTACAGACACTACACAAGGTTTGTGAATTCTCTAAAGTTGTTTCACCACCCAAAAATACTGGAATGATATGATCAATTTCTAACCTTACACCCCTTCCACGCGCCTCACAGCACAAACAGGTGCAGCTATCCCGTCTTTTAATCTGTGCCTTTTCTTGTTCAGTTAGTTCTCGTCTGTTTGGGATAACTACTTGGGCCAGAGAAGTTCTAGAATTAGAAATGCCTTCCCCACACAATTCACGATCAAGAATGATTCTAATAGCTGCCTGCACTGCTGTTTCAAAGCGGCTGAATGATCTGTAGAAAGTCTTCCATAAGGCACCAGGTTTTGAAAATTCTTGGCTTAAGTGTTCACGCAAAGCGCGGGGAGAAAGCTCAACAACCTTCTGAGCAAGTTTATCTAAGTCGTAAAGCTCTCTCTCCTCAAATGGGTGATAGGTAGGGATAGATTGATTCTGAGCAATATGGCGTACTATCTTAATTAAGTCTGAACTGAGCCTCTCACCTATATCGTCGGTTTCACGGTCGAACCACTTGTTGATCCACTGTTCGACTTGAAACTGCATCCATTCATTATCAAGGTATTCTTTAGACCATTCGTCCAATGAATCGGTACCAGAAATAAAGCCAATGAATGCATCAAGCTTTTGTTTGTTATGTTCATAAGCCAATACAAACTCAGTAAACCCTTCCATTGATTCCTGTTTATAGTCAGGATCAGCGTAGACAATTTCTGTTCTGTACCAACCAACAGGAAAGATTCTCGAGAACGTAGAGATATCATAATCTCCACCGCTCTCAATTGACTTTGCTATCTCTTCTACCAAGCGAATTGAAATATATTCAAACGGGTAATACCCTCTAACGGGAGATGGGCCAACCTCTGTACCTCCTCCATCAATTGGAGTACCCCAATCTATTAAACGTTTCCAGTCATCGAAAAATAAAACAATATTTGCCTCACTACTTCCTCCTGCTTTCTCGCCTCGTAAGGCTCTGCCGACCATTTGAGTGATCAAGATAGAGCTTGTTGTTTGACGAGTAATAAATACTGTTTTAACAGTAGGAACATCAGCGCCTTCTGTGAGCATTCTGACATTAATTAAAACGTCAAGTGGTGCGTCATTGCCATGCTCATCTTTGTCAGTCTTAAACCGTTCCAAGATTCGCTTGTTATCGTCTTGTGTGCGCCTGTTACGGGCTTCAGCAGAGCCAGGATCAGCATCTATATGTGAGTAAATTGCGTCCACTTTGATGCCTTTCTCAAGGAGCTTCTCTTTTATATAGACACACTGAAACCATCGATCAGCAAAGATAATGGTTTTCCCATAAGTATCTTTATTTGATGCGTAAGTATTTGCTATAAAATTATTTCTATCTTTGTCAGTTGCAAGGATTTCGATTATGTCTTCTGGTAAGTCTTTATGCTGTTCTACTAATCGTTTATAAAGATTGTCATCGACTTCTAGCTCTTTGCCAGTAGCTGCTTTAATATAGTTTGGCCTAGCCAAGATCTTCTGAGCTATTAAACTAGCTTTATTAGCTTTATAGATAATCCCATCCTGAAAGATTTTCCAGAGCCAGCCTCTCCTAGATGCGTCAGTATAGGTTGGAGTAGCTGTTAGGCCAAGAAGATGTGATTTCGGCAGTAATCTTCGAAGTCCTAGTGCAGAATCTTTTTCGCCAATTAGAAGATTACGGCAACCATAAGCAGGTGTATGATGAGCTTCGTCAACTACTATAAAAAGCTCTGTTTCTTTGCAGCTTTCGATAAATTTCCTGAAAGCCGTTTGTACTGGCAGGCCAAATCTGTCTATAGCATCGGTATGCAAATTGCTGATGGCTGTTTGTATCGTCATGATTATGACATCATCTGTTAACTGAATAGATGATGCTTTAGCGTGAGATGGATTACTGGAAATACACCGGATATTTAATGTTTTTTTAGAATTTGGAATTTCCCTAGCATTATCATAAAAAGCTGAGAATGCTTGGTCCAGGAGATAAAACGAAGGAGCCAACCAAAGAATTTTGATGTTTTTAGGGACGACATGATCAGACAACCATCTGACAGCTGTAAATGTTTTTCCTGCACCTGTAGGAAGGGCTAATATTCCACTGCCTGATCTATCACCGTTAGCCTTAAATGTTTTACTCAGAGCTTCAAATGCTTCAACTTGATGCTGAAAAGGTCGTTTGGGGGAGGAGTTAATGTGTTGCTCTCTCAATTTATCTAGGTTGAGCGATACGTATACCATTAGATTCCTCCTAATTTAGGCAGCAGATCACGACTCACGATAGCTGCACATAAGTTTTAGGTTTCCCATATCTCCCTGTTTGCTAACTGAATCTAGAAGGCAATCGCACTCCTGTACCAGCAGACAAAATAGCTTGAGCAAACCTGTATACCCGCAAGCAGCCTGGATAAACTTGAACATCTTGCAGACATCCCCGCACGATTCCCCACCGCGCTATGAGGTAAACCGTTTAGCTTGCCTGCAACCTAGGGTCTGCACGACCGCAGGGTATTTTCACTCATGCCACTGAGAGTGGGTGTAACAATTCAACCTATGCTTACTTCTCCTGCCCAACGTGATTGGAGCTACTCACGCTAGGCTGGGACATCGAGTTGTGGTGCAGTCCAATCGCCATAAGTCAGTGATGATGGGTGTCAGTGTGAACTCGAACACTGACACCCATCTGCCCAGCAGCTAAGGAAATATCTAGCCCGTATTCCAGTGTTCGCATTGTCCAAGCATGCAGGTAATAGGACGTGAGGATTAGATTAGTTAGGGCACTCCCCACGAGCAAGGGGGATACCGAGGAGCTGTTCAGACCACCTGCAGGTTTCTCAACCCCGCAACGGAGGAAGAAGCGGATGGTTAAACCCCCGCTAATCTCAATATTTTCCGGGTGCAACCTTTACGATTTTGGGGCTAGGAGGGGAAGCATGGATATAGAGTCCAACTTTGCTTCTGCTTGCCCAAGAGGCTAAGTGATATCAATGAGGCTCACGGAGGTCGATCCACTGGAAACTGACAAGTTTCTCTGAAAGCTACGACAACGACTAACTAATACAAACTCAGAAGATGCTCAATCAGATTGGTCTATGGGCTGAGAATCTACTGAAATGGTATTTTCCTAAGAAAAACAGAAGCTTGTGGTAAGAGAATTATTCGAAGAATTCCGCTAATCAACTGAAGCGTTGGACGAATTTTTCAAAAATTGCCCGACAAGAGCAATTTTGACTGTCTAGAGTGAAGAGATTGACACCAAAGGTGAAGAAAGCAGTTATGGAAGCAGTCGCAGCCACATTTGCTATCCCCGACTGGATTGCTGCAGGTTTGAGTAATGGAGTTTACGAACGAGCTGGGGGTGTTATTCGGGAGGCAGGAAGCAAGCAAGTCATTGCTTGGTTAAAAGAAGTTGCTTTACCTAACCTCTCATCATCTACAATCCCGTCAATTGATCCAGTTACCGGAGCACTCAATCTAGCTATTTCAAGCGCGAACCTAGGGGTTTCAGTTAAAGGATTTTCAGAGGTCAAACAACAGTTAGGAGTGGTTCAGCAGAACTTACAACAAGTTCAGGGGAGTTTACAGATTACTTCGGCTTCCAGTCTTCTGAATCTGGGCTTCTCAGTGATAGGTTTTGCTGTGGTGATGCACCGCCTTAAGGGTCTTGAGAAACGTTTACAGAAAGCTCAAGAAGTCTTGAATAAAGTCAATTACAAAATTGATCTCAGCTTCTACGCCAATTTCCGTGCTGCTCTTGACTTAGCAACAAATGCCTTCTCAATGAGCCAACCGGCAGCTTCTAAAAGCATGGCAGTTCAGGCTATCAACCGTTTCTTAGAGGCTGAACATATTTATGTTGATTATGCAGACAAGGAACTCGAACGAGCAAGTCAGATTGCGGATGAGTACCTTCTAACTCTAGCTTTAGCTTATATTTCTGAAGCACGTTGCTACCTAGAGTTAGAAGAGACTGATGCAGCTCTTCGTCGTCTTCAGGATGGATCGAACGTTCTTCGTCCTCGCATTCGGAAGTATGTCAAACTTCTACTCACTTCCAACCCGGCAATCTATTTACATCCTCGATTCAAGGACAAAGTTGATTTGGCTCGGCTTACTAAGGTCTTTCAATGGCTTGAGCCTAACTTGGATGAAAAGGCTGTGTTCGAGCTTCAGCGAGAGAACTTATTCAAGCTGGCTCTAGAGCAAGATAAATGGATAGAAACGTTGCCAGCAGCTATCTTAGACCGTGCTGAGGTGAAGGAAGGTTGGTTCGGCCCTGATCTAGATGACCTGAGACGAAAGGCTGTTAGACAACTTCCTAAGGCAATGGAAGTGATGGAATCAATGATCGAGACCAATGATCGTTTTGAGGCTTACCAGGAGGAAGTCAAAGCGATCAAAGAGTTGGGGATAAGCTTCCACGATTGGATGAAATTGGCTCCAGATCAAGAGGCGCAGCCAGAGGGCACAAATTTGATGTACATCATTCCAGCTAGCTCAAACGATAGAAGTACCAGCATCGGGAGTTTAGATTCTAACTAAGGGCCTGTGGTCATCGAAGTTGAGATTGAAAACTGGGCCAAGTGAGCAAAGGATAGTAATGATAGCATCCCAGAATTTTGCGTTTCTGCAGGTTCATGACACACAATTAGTGCGACTCGGTACTCTGGCCGAGCAGTACTTCGTAACTGATCCCAATACTTGTCTAATTAAGTTGCGCCAGTTTAGCGAGCTGCTGGCTCAGCTGGTAGCAGCAAGGGTAGGGCTTTACCTGGAGGGCGAAAATCAGGTCGATTTGTTGCGCCGCCTCCGGGATGAAGGCCTACTCAACAGAGATGCTGGACAGCTTTTCTATGAGTTGCGTGTGACTGGTAACAAAGCAACTCATGCTTTGTCTGGAGATCATCGCTCAGCGCTGAGTTGTCTCAAGTACGCTCGAGAGTTGGGGATCTGGTTTCACAAGTCCTTTTCCAAGGAGCGCAACTTTAAGCCAGGCCCGTTCATTCCACCTCCAGATCCAAGGAGTGAGACACAGGCTCTCAAGCAGGAACTGGAGCGGCTGCGAGCTGAGGCCCAGGTAGCCCGGACGATGGCTGAAGCAGCCCAAGCCTCAGCCTTAGAGGAAGCACAGTTGCGGGAGGTGGCTGAGGAGCTCCTGATAGAAGCAGAAGCCAAAGCTCAGGAGGTGCAGGCACATCTAGTTGAGATTCAAGCCCAAGCAACTCGTGAAGCACCGCAGGCTATTCAGCAAGTCATCCGTCAAGCACAGCAGGCTGAGACAGAGATCGTGCTTGATGAGGCCGAGACACGACGCCTCATTGACCGGAAACTGCAAGCAGCTGGCTGGGAAGCAGATTCGGAGCAACTCACTTTTGCCAATGGCATTCGTCCCCAGAAGGGCAAGAACTTAGCAATCGCAGAGTGGCCCACCCAGGGAGGCCGAGCGGATTACGCCTTGTTTGTTGGGCTTGAGGCGGTTGCTGTAGTGGAGGCTAAGCGCAGGAGTAAGGATGTCTCTGCTGATATTGACCAGGCTAAGCGCTACAGCCGTACCTTTCAAATTCTAGGAAATGAGACGCTGTCGGGCGGCCCTTGGCGCGAGTTCAAGGTCCCTTTTGTCTTTGCCACCAACGGGCGGGAGTATCTGAAGCAACTGCGCACCAAAAGTGGAATCTGGTTCTGTGACCTGCGCCGTCCTGAGAACCTGCGCTATCCCCTCAACGGCTGGTACACGCCCAAAGGACTGCTTGATTTACTGGCACAGGATGTGGACCAGGCACAGGCAAAGCTAGCTCAGGAAGACTTTAACTATGACCTGAAGCTGAGGGAATACCAGATTAAGGCGATCCAGGCGACTGAGTCTGCTTTGGCTGAGGGAAGGCGAGAGCTACTTCTCGCAATGGCAACGGGCACGGGTAAAACGAAAACCTGTATTGCTCTGGTTTACCGGCTGCTAAAGACAAAACGCTTTCGGCGAGTGTTGTTTTTGGTAGACCGCACCGCGTTGGGAGAGCAGACTGACAACGCTTTCAAAGAAAGCCGGATGGAGAGCCTTCAGAGCTTTTCAGACATTTTTGATGTCAAGGGGCTGAAGGACGCAACTCCTGAAGCGGCAACTAGGGTCCAAATCTCAACCGTCCAGGCATTTGTAAAGCGGATTCTCTATGCATCAGATGAGCGGGCAGTGCCCCCTGTAGATCAGTACGACTGCATTGTGATCGATGAGTGCCATCGGGGCTATTTGCTGGATCGGGAGCTGAGTGATACTGAACTGAGTTTCCGAGACGCTGACGATTACATTTCTAAGTATCGTCGCGTGCTGGAACACTTCGACGCGGTGAAGATTGGTCTGACGGCAACCCCAGCGCTGCACACAACCGAGATTTTTGGGCCTCCAATCTATCAGTACAGCTACCGTGAGGCAGTGATTGATGGCCACTTGATTGACCATGAGCCACCCTTCCGAATCGAAACAAAGCTGTCTCAAGAAGGCATCGTTTGGAAGCAGGGGGACTCAATAGCAAAGTTTGATCCCAAGACCGGGAAGCTGGATCTAGCGAATGCGCCGGACGAGGTGAAGTTAGAGGTTGAGCAGTTCAACCGTAGGGTGATCACCCAAGAGTTCAACCGAGTGGTTTGCGAGGCGCTAGCTTCTTACCTTGACCCGGCTCTGCCAGAGAAAACCCTGGTCTTTTGCGTGGATGATAATCACGCAGATCTCGTGGTGGACCAGCTGAAAACAGCGCTGGCTAATCAATACGGCAGTGTGGAAGATGATGCAGTTTTAAAGATTACAGGTAAGGCAGATCAGCCTTTGCAGTTGATTCGGCGCTTCCGGAACGAGCAGAATCCCAAAATTGCAGTAACGGTGGATCTGCTCACAACTGGCATAGATGTGCCTTCTATCTGCAACCTAGTGTTTCTGCGTCGGGTGAATAGCCGTATTCTGTACGAGCAAATGTTGGGACGGGCGACGCGGCTCTGTCCGGACATCGGCAAGCAGGTCTTCCGCATTTTTGATGCGGTGGATCTCTATGCGGGCTTGGAGGCGTTCACCAACATGAAACCAGTCGTGGTGGATCCCAAGATTTCGTTTGCGCAGTTGGTTGAGGAGTTGGGTCGCGTGCAGGCATCTGATGCTTTGGCCTTGGTCGTGGATCAACTGCTGGTAAAACTTCAGCGCAAGCGGCAGTCGATGTCACCAGAGGGGCGGGCGGAGTTGGAGACCCTGGCCGGAATGCCACTTGATGAGATGGTGAGTCAGTTGCGTCAGGCAAAGCCTGACCAAGTCCAGCAGTGGTTCCAAGGCCGGGAGTCCTTGGCAGTTCTCCTTGATCAGCGTCGGGAAGCAAATCAGCCCATTCTGGTGTCGTATCACGTTGATGAGTTGCAGAGCATCTCGCGGGGTTACGGTGTGGCAGGAGATGGGGCTTATCGCCAGCGACCAGCAGACTATCTCGATGACTTCAAGCGTTTCTTGACTCAGAACCAAAACGAGATCGCAGCGCTGCTAGTCGTCACCCAACGCCCTCGGGAGCTGACACGGGCACAACTGCGAGAGCTGCGGCTGCTATTAGATCGGGCAGGCTACTCAGAGCAGGCGTTACGGTCGGCCTGGCAAGACGTGACGAATCAGGACATTGCCGCGTCGATCATTGGCTTCATTCGGCAGGCCGCGCTGGGAGATGCGCTGGTGCCTTATGAAGAACGAGTGGATCGGGCTCTCAAGAAAATTCTGACGAGTCGGGCTTGGACCCCACCGCAAAGGCAGTGGTTGGAGCGCATTGGCAAACAGCTCAAGGTGGAAACCATTGTGGACCGGGAGGCCTTAGATCAGGGCATGTTCAAAGTTCAGGGGGGTGGCTTTGAGCGGCTGAACCGAACTTTCGAGGGCAAGTTGGAGGAAATTCTGGTAGAGATTAATGATGCGCTTTGGCAGAGTGCAAGTTAGCCGACAAAACACCTTATGAATGCGACTTCTGATATTGTCCAAAAGCTCTGGAACCTGTGCCATGTCTTGCGGGATGAGGGCATCAGCTATCTGCAATATGTCACGGAGCTAACCTATCTGCTGTTTCTGAAGATGATGGCAGAGACCGGGGGCGAGAGTCAGCTGCCTGAGGGATACCGCTGGGGTGATTTGGTGGTGCGCGAGGGGATTGAGCAGCTCACATTCTATCGGTCGCTACTGTTGGACTTAGGGCTGCACAGTTCACCTCAAGTGAAGGCGATTTTTGCCAATGCACAGACAGCCCTGAAGCAGCCCAAGATTTTGCAAAAGCTTGTGAAGTCGATTGATGGACTGGACTGGTACTCAGCGAAAGCGGAGGGGCTTGGCGATCTGTACGAAGGGCTGCTGGAGAAGAACGCTAGCGAGAAGAAGTCAGGGGCTGGGCAGTATTTCACGCCGCGTCCGCTGATTGATTCGATGGTTGCACTGATGAAACCGCAAGCAGGGGAGCACATTCAAGACCCTGCAGCAGGCACAGGTGGTTTTCTGATTGCGGCAGACCGCTACATCAAGGAGCGCACGGATAACTTATTTAATTTGCCAGAGGCGGAGCAGAACTTTCAGCGACGGGATGCATTCTACGGCATGGAGTTGGTGCAAGATGCGCACCGATTGTTGCTGATGAACATGATGCTGCATGCGATTGAGGGAAATGTGCAGCTGGGGGATACCCTTTCGGGGGATGGTCAACGTTTGGCGAAGGCAGATTTGATTCTGACCAACCCCCCCTTTGGCACGAAGAAGGGTGGGGGGCTACCGTCACGGGACGACTTCACCTACGCGACTTCCAACAAGCAGTTGGCGTTTTTGCAGCACATTTATAGAGGTTTGAAAGTGGAGGGACGGGCAGCGGTGGTGCTGCCGGACAATGTGCTGTTTGAGGATGGGCAGGGTCGTCAGATTCGATCTGACCTGATGGGCAAATGCAACCTGCATACAATTCTGCGGTTGCCTACGGGAATTTTCTACGCACAGGGTGTGAAGACCAATGTGCTGTTTTTCCAACGGGGCAATACCGATAAGGGCAATACTGAGGCGGTTTGGATTTATGACATGCGCACCAACATGCCCTCGTTTGGCAAGCGCACCCCACTGAGCCGTGTTCATTTCAAGAACTTCGAGGCGGCCTATGGCGATGACCCCAATGGTGGTAGCCTGCGGGTTGATGAGGGTGAGAATGGGCGCTTCCGCCGTTTCTCACGAGAGCAAATCACCAAGCGAGGCGAAAACCTTGACATTTCCTGGCTGAGGGATGAGAGCTTGCATTCGGGCGATGACCTGCCCGAACCTGATGAAATCGCTGCTGAGATCATGCTGAGGCTGCGAGCGGCGATGGAGGAAATGGAGGCGCTGTCTGAATTGCTGGAGGCGGAATAGGGGGATAGGTTGAGCCCATGACCGATCATGACCGTTTGTTCAAGGAACTCCTATCCACTTTTTTCTGGGAATTCGTTGAACTGTTTTTGCCTGAAGTTTTTGCTTATGTGGAGCGAGACTCAATCACATTTCTACCTCAAGAAATCTTTACAGATATAACGTCTGGAGAGCGGCGAGAAGTCGATCTATTAGCGCAGGTTCGCTTCAGGGCACAAGACGCTTATTTTCTAATCCATTTGGAAAACCAGGCGCAGTCTAGAGCTGAGTTTGCTCAGAGAATGTTTTACTATTTTGCGCGGCTACATGAGAAATATGCACTGCCCGTTTATCCAGTTGTGATTTTCGCCTTTGATGAACCTTTCCGGCCTGAGCCAAGCAGTTATCAAGTTGAGTTTCCAGATCGTAAAGTTCTGGAGTTTAACTTTGCTTCAGTTCAGCTGAACCGTTTGAACTGGCGAGACTTTCTTGAGCAGCGCAATCCAGTAGCGGCAGCTTTGATGGCCAAAATGAGGATCGAGCCTAGGGACCGGCCCAGGGTCAAGTTAGAATGCTTGCGACTGCTGGCAACATTGCGACTTGATCCTGCCCGGACGCAGCTAATTTCTGGGTTTGTGGATACCTACCTGCGGCTGAATGAGGTGGAGGAAAGGGCGTTCCAGGCTGAGCTTGATAAGATAGTTCCAACTGAGCGGGAGCAGGTTATGGAGATTGTCACCAGTTGGATGGAGCAAGGCATTCAACAGGGCATTCAGCAGGGAATTCAACAGGGCATTCAGCGGGAAGTCACTCTGGTATTGCGTCTGCTCAATCGTCGTTTCGGAAATCTAAATACAACTCTAGAGGAGCAGGTTCGCGGCTTATCTGTTGATCAGCTGGAGAATTTAGCAGAAGCCGTGTTTGATTTTTCCACTGAAGCAGATCTGATTAATTGGTTCAATCAAATTGAATGATAAGAATAAACAATAGTTGTTTGCAGAAAAACAGAGGAACATATTAAAAATAGCGCTACTTTAGTCTAGCTAACGACCCTCAAAAAAATTGTCTATGTCCATTGTTCTCAAGCTGATGCATAAATCCAGAAGTCATTAACGGCAATCCGGTGTCACCTAGTTTTCCACTGAATTTAGGCAGAATTTAGTGAAAGGATAGAAAAGTTAAAATAGGGAGCCGTACAAAAGAACCTAGACTCATTGATGAAATCGATCAAAATATAGGGAGAAAGCGGTATGACACTAGTAGTAGGTGATAAGCTTCCCAAAGAACCCGTACAGTCGGATGCCTTACCTTTAGGTTGGCGCTGGGGAGCGTTTGATGAGTTAACTGTTAATTTTGATGGCCAAAGAGTGCCTGTGAGTAATTCCGATAGGAAATTGATACAAGGAGCTTTTCCTTACTACGGTGCTTCTGGTATAATCGACTATGTTAACGAGTATATTTTCGATGGAAAATATCTATTGATTGCAGAAGACGGGGCAAACCTTCTTAGTCGTTCAACGCCGATTGCATTTGAAGCTGACGGAAGATTTTGGGTAAACAACCACGCTCATGTAGTGCAAGTTCCCGGGTGTTTGATTCCGCTTTCATATTTGCGTCACTACATTAATTCAATAGACCTGAGAGTCTATATTTCTGGCTCAGCACAACCTAAGCTAAACCAGAAAAATTTGAATCGTATTCAGGTTCCTCTTCCACCCCTCAACGAACAACGCCGCATCGTCGTCAAAATCGAAGCCCTCACAGCCCGAAGCCAGCGGGCAAAAGAGGCACTCGACGCTATCCCACCCCTACTAGAGCGATTCCGTCAATCGGTCCTTGCTGCTGCTTTTCGTGGCGACCTGACGGCTGATTGGAGGGAGGAGAATCCGGATGTTGAACCGGCATCAGTTTTGCTGGAGCGCATTAGAGCTAAACGTCGCCATCAATGGGAGGTCAACCTCTCCGCCAGAGGTAGAGATCCTTCTAGGGCAAGGTGTGAGGAAGTAGAGATCCCGGATGCTAATGACTTTCCTGAACTTCCGAAAAACTGGATATGGACAACTCTAGAGCAACTTGTCTCCTCTCTTCGTAACGGTTTATCGAAGAAGCCAGCAGATAAACCACCTGGCATTCCAATTCTTCGCATCTCGTCCGTTCGATCAATGGAAGTTGACACAAATGATATACGCTTCTATCGGGTAGAAAGACCTGATGAATTAACCCCATATTTCCTAAGAGCAGGGGATTTGCTTTTTACGCGATATAACGGTAGCCAAGAATTTGTTGGCGTTTGTGGCTTAGTACCAGCGCTAGACTATGATTTGATTTATCCTGACAAGCTTATACGAGCTCAGCTTGTTAAAGAATTAATTGTCCCCAAATATCTTGAGCTTGTGTGTAATGTTGGGATTTCGCGCTCACACATTGAAAGGCATGTGAAAACCTCCGCAGGGCAGCACGGTATTGCTGGTTCTGACATCAAAACCACACCAATTCCATTGCCTCCTCTTAAGGAACAGATTGAAATTGTAAATCTTGTTATCGAAAGATTTTCAGCAATAAGCAACCTCCAAATATATTCAGAAGACTGTCTTAACAAAGTTTCACTTCTCAATCAATCTATCCTAGCCAAAGCCTTTCGAGGTGAACTGGTTCCCCAGGATCCCAACGATGAACCTGCATCCGTTCTACTAGAGCGCATCCGTACCGAGCGCGAGGCAATGGCTACCAAGCCCAAACGTGGCCGGAGTGTAAAAGAGCGCAAGGGTTCTACCAAAACCAAAATTGACCCTAAGCAGCAAACTATTGCCTTTGATAAGGATGATTAGATTCTTCGCTTTTAACCTGTTACTTTACACGTTTCAGCTCAGGCAGAAACAGCCATCGCCTATCAAAACGCCCTTCGAGCAGATTCATGAGTGAATCAGAGAAACTGCGAAATCTAGTTACGCAAATCACTCAGACTGAGAAGCGAGAAGAGTTCTTTCGCCTTGCCAGCGAACTGAAACCCGTTGATGAACTTCTGCTGCTGATGAAGCAGCAAACCGACTCACTGATAGCCAATGCGAGACTCTGCAACAACTTCTGATTTGGATAAGCCGTAAGGCAAGTGCAATCCCATTTCCCTACCAACCCTTCGCAGTCCGTGCCTTTTATCTAGCCCTCATCCGGGTCCTTGGCCCTGCTTTCGTCCGTGCCTTCAATGAACCCGTTCTCTACCGCGCTCGATCTCGCCAATTTGCCCTCAACCTGGACCGCGCCCAAGCCATCGTTCAAGACTCGAGCGAGCCTCTCATCCTTCAACTAACTACAGGCGACAACCCAACCGAAATTATTACCCGCATCTTCGCCTTCAACTTTGAGCCTCAACTCAGGCAGCTTCTCCAGGAGTTTCATGCTCAGCTCCCTAATCCAGATACCCAAGCCGAACAATTTGACGACTGGCGAGAAGCCAACAATGGTCAAGCTTGGATTGCCGAACTGAGAACTGCCGTTGGTCACGTTAGCGCAACGCTCCTGTGTCCCGCAGCACTTGCTCCTCGAAAGGTTTGAGGGCTGTAGCCGAGAAACCCTCAAAGCTCTTAATCACCAGCGCCTCATTAGTGCGAAAGCGCTGCTTCTGGGGCGTCTCAGACCCAGCAACATAAACCGCTTTTGCCAACATCGCGCTCGACCGGCCATAGCCCGCTGCCTTCTGCAACTCCCGCAGCTTCGTGCGCAACCACACCTCACTGCCCGCGCCGTAGTAGATCAGCGCCGCTTCGCAATCGCGCAAACTGTCCTGGTGGTACTGCCGCACCTCCGCCTCATCTCCCTCAAACAGCGAAGGCAGCACCTCAAACCCCTGGTCCCAGAGATAGCTCTCCAAAGGCTCAATCGCCTCCAGGTCGCGCTGGTCGCAGATCAAGTAAACCCGAGCTGGCCCTGCTTCGCTCAGCTCAGGCTCCTTAGGTATGGAGCGAGGGCTGAGCCGGTCCTGAATCAGTTTCCTCAACTCCTCCAGGCTGGTTTGCAACACCTCAGAGTCATCCTGCAACGCCTGAAGAAATTCCGCCTGACGCGGTTCCTGCGCCTGGGCATCTGATGGCATCCAGACTAGGCGAGTAAAGGTCGGATCCCTACGGTCGCGTTCCAGCGCCAACTGATGCTGCAACACCACCACCGAGCGCTCCGCCCCCTCAGGCACAATGCCGTAACGCTCCCCAACCAAATGGATCGAGAGCGTACAACGCGCCAAATACTCCCGCACACTCTGCTCAAACTCCGGGCTGTAAGGGAGCGGCTGGTCGGGCAGCACCACATGGCCCTGCTGCTGTAGCTCGCGCCGGATCTTGTCGCGTTCAGAGCTAAGGTCAAAGGTCGTCTCAGCCAGGTAAATGGTTGTGCCCGTGGGTGCCGCGACTTGAGGCAAAAAGCCATTGCGCTGGCTGCTCAGCGTGTCTAGAAGCTGGTAGATGTCGTAGGCCAGATCGTCCAGCTTGGCCCAATAGTTGCGCTCAGCCTCCGGCCCAAAAATGCGGCTAAACTCTTGCACTCGGCCTGTTTGGTCAATCTGATAAAACTCGTAGCCCAGCAACGGTTGCAACTCCTCCGGGTGCTGCTCTTGGGGAATCGGCGTCTTAATCACCTTAAAGATGCGCACCTCATTGGCAACCCGCACGCCACCCGTTTGCTCAGCCGCTCGGCAAAACTCCTTCAGCTCCCTAACGCACCATTCCGAGCGAACATAGCGAGGTGAGAGCACCACAACCAGTAGCGCCACCTTGGGAAACTGCTCCACAATCGTCAGCCCAAAGTCATCGTTGCCTTGCAGTTTCAGATCTCGCCAGATTCTAGGGCGTTCCCCGCGCAGTTGGCCTAAGCGAATCTCCAGAGCTTTGTGAAAATCCGAGATCCAGCCCTCCTGCCCCTGCGTCAGCGGCTGGTTATCAATATGGGCGTAGCTGATGAAGATGTCATTCTCAAAATTAGAGTGGCCTCGCGCTGGAAGCTTCGATGCTTTTGACACCTCTTTGGGTGGATCCTCTGCAATTTCCTCCTCATTAGCAACTACTTCCACTTGCCCTGAATCGTTTAAAGCCCCCCTATTAGTTCGGTCTGTTGCGTCAAGTTGCGTCAGGAGGCTAGTATCTTGGTTTGATATCTCCTGCTCTTCCCAGGAGATTGTGAGCTTACTCTGTAATGAGCTGACCTGCTCCCTAACGTAAATAGTTTGTGTTTCAAGAACTGTGAGTGGTACGCCCCAACCATTGACAAGTGTGACCTTAATAAAGCCCTCCTGCACCTCAGGTTCTGCAGTAAGTAGAAACTGCGCTGGTCCGTAGGTGCCTCCAAAGCGGTGGAGTACTACAGCTGGCTCACCTAGTACCTCATTACGGAAGACAGGAGCAGTGTCCAATAGGCAATAGATAACAACTTCTTCATCTGCATACGGCCATTTGTCTAGGGCTGTCGCTGGACGCAGGTCAACAGTCAAGAGGTAGGTCTTCCCAATTTCAACTACCCTAGGGTAGTTGAGGATTGGTTCTACAATTAGCTCAGCAGAGACAGAATTAACCATGCTTAGCTTCTTGTGAAGGTACAGGTTTAGCAGACGGCAAAGTCAACTTTAAATAGGCCTTGGGGTTACCGTAGTAAACATACATAAATGTGTACAAAAAATCCCTTTTTCGCCTTTCTAAAGGAACCTTTGTATTCCTAAGTCTCGAGGCTACTTCTGCACGGAGTTTGCGTAACAGCTGGGCAGGTTGCATGCCTTGAGAGGAAGTAGCTGCACTTAGCAAGAACTGGGCTAGCTGTGCTGCGAAAAGGCGACCAACTGGTCCCAACGTGCCGATATAGCTAGCCGCAACCTGGGTGAGTGCAGCTTGTGTCAATCCACAAGGCTGATGATCATGGACTAGTAAGCGTCCAGAATAAGAGGCATTTGCAAAGAAGACTGGTCTTGGATCTAAAATACCTTCAACATCATCGAATCGGAATTTCACTGTTACATTACTAGGATTATGTAGCTTACTCAAGACATTCTGTTCATCTCCATACGTTAAGACTCCATTACAACTTAAGTACACTAATCCAACCGTAACTGCCTCCGATGAGGGAAGCAATCCATCCTGTAATTCTTCCGGAGAAGTATGATGCTTGAGCGATAAATTCTGCAAAATTGGACAATTGGACTTTGTAACTTCTGAATCAAGGGAGTGAACATAGGCAACTACTCGGCCTGTATGTTTAGCTTCTCCAAGCTGCAACGCGACTTGCTGGTTTCGGTAATAAGCCTCAGCCCAGCGAACGACAAGCACGCACGCACCTAGATATCTGCCCCCTCCGAGTTTGAACATTTCCCAAGGAATTTGAGAGTCAGCTTGGTCGATTATAACGATGCAGCAATCCTCACCATAAGAATCAACCACCTTTTCGAGCCATACAGTTATATCTCCCACATTCTTTATCGCATAGTCATTAATAGCCTCTTGGAGCGCTTTTAAATATCCAAGGTCATCACTGTAGTTTTCCGGTGATACCTGAAGGCTTGTGATAGGCCCTAACTTGTCGGGACGGTTCACTCGATCTCGAATCCATCCCGTTAAGGATAACTCGTTTTGGCCTTTCAGATGAATGTGTAGAAAGGCTGTGCGCTCAGGTGGTTCTGCCTTGACTGGTAAGTTGTAAACTTTTGCAGTGGGGGCCGGTGTACTGTCAATACTTTCTAGGGGGAGTACTAGAGATGACGCGAATTTGTTGAGATTCGCACTGGATTCCCTATAGCGCAACTCCAAAGTCACTGATGCTACAGAACAATTAGCCTGAACTATGAATTGGAAGTCGTGGTGCCATTCAGCCTCAGCGTGGCGTGAAAGACAACTACCTTGATCGGCAATTGTCCCAATTGCAGCAACCTCTGCAGCGCTGCCTATCACGTTTAAGGTTAACTGCAGTTCTTGTTCAATCTTCACTGGGTATTGAATTATCTGCCAGTCACAAGCCGAGAGACTGGGGGAAGGCCTGTATATATTCCAACTGCGCGAAACTCGTATGCAATAAGCTTGCTCAGGCTGGAGCGAAGCCTGAGGTGACAACAGGACAGCTTCACCAGAATTGAGTTCTAATACCTGAAGATCAAAAAAGAATTCATGAGCTACTAGGTCTACGTTAAGGTTTTGTGCACTGTTCTGGATAGTTCCACCATCTCCAGTCGCAATGCTCATTTGTACTTGTGGAACTGGTCGCTTGGCGACTGTTGACCGTTGAGGTCCAATGGCACGTGATATAAGGTCCACAGCTAGCTCCCCCCCAGTTTTAGGAGAGCAGCGTTCTGGATTATCGCACCCATAGTCTCTGCCAACATGATGGGTAAGTCGGTGTGCTGTTGGGGTTGCGGATTTAGGAAAAAGCTCTCCATATTGTTTAGGGCTCTCAGCTGACGGGCTATCTTGAGAGCGTCATTGATACCTTCACGAGAGACAGGGTGCGTAATTATCCCAGCATGGCTAGCCTCTAAAGGCACGTTTCCACGGCCATCACTAATGACAACAAGCCGTGCCTGCTGCAGCCTATTTCTGCCATGCTGAAGTGCAGTACGCAAGGTGCGTATTGCTAAGTCCAGGCCATGTGCTAGCGGAGTGGCAGTACCACCTTTTTCTCTTAAAGCAGCATTAATGCGTGGCGACAACAGGTTACGCGCTGTGATTTGCTCAGCGCGTAACCTCTCCTTTGCTCCTGCTGCTCCTACTTGAATAATAGACACGCTAGCGCGAACAATATAGGACCAGCTGAGGTGCGGTAGTAATGCCTCCTGCCAATCGCAGTCGTGCAGGCAAGTATAGTCTATAACCAGAACTAACATTTGCATGGGTATAGGGGCGCGTAGATAGCTACGCAAGTCTGCACGAGATATTTGAAAAGTACATGGATCACTTATGTAAGCGGAGCGGACCTTCTGAAATTTAGCTGCCTCCAATATCGTGCTAACTAGGGCAATATCATGAAGGCTTGTAGCACGCTTGGTGCCTATAGCTGGCCCTTCGATTGCTCTTATGGCATGGTAACGATTAGGTGGTAATTGAAGGGGATCAATCTCCCGAGATACTAGGGCTGTATCCTCCGGGTAAGGGTCAGCAGGGACAGGGCTCGTCGGGAAAACCTCTTCAGTATCCGCCGAGAATACCTGCTCTTCTAAAGCAGAATCCACAGGCTCGGATGAGCCTGTGGAGGAGCTGACCTCTGAAAGTTGGTTGTTCTTCTTTGCCTTCTGTGGCTTTTTCGCAGAGGCCTCTTTTTTGGGAACTACTACTTGAGATATACCTGATCGAAGTCCGATAAGGTCAGCTGCTTCATCAACATGTGCAGTGGATACTACTTGATCTCGACTCAAGCATGCTAGCGCTCGGCTTAAGCGCGCTAGAGCAAGTTCTCGACGTGTAATGGAAGAGCTCGATTTGTTGAGATGGTTGAGATGCGAGAGAATGTAAGCCAGCGTCTCAGGTAGGAGTACAGGTAACTGCCCAGTAGCTTGGCTTAAAAGCTTGTATATGGCATCCATCTCGGGAGCCTCTAAGAGTTGGTGCCTTTGGGATTTCCCTATAGTCCAATCGTCGATACCAAGAATAGTATTGAGTGGATGTGTGTCTGGTGCTAGTAGTCGCAGGGCAAAGCGGTCCAAAAGGTGCGGTGAAATCTCGCCTACCTCACCTCGAGCACAGCCAGCCACCCAGTAAAGATCAGGAGCCCACACAACATTCTGTCCATGCCGCTGCAAGGTGGCCACATCTGCGCCAACATGCATCACACACGCGCGTGCAGTCGGCAAGCTTATCCTCGCCAGATCTGGGATCAGGATCAGCTGCGGGCGAGCATCACCTTGAAATGGGACGAGCCGACCGGGTTTCACTCCTAGCTGGAAACCTTGCTGAAAGCCCAAGGTTCCCCACAAACTGTCCTCGGTCTCCGTAGATCCTAAGACAATAGTTCTAGGCATCTGCCCTGTTACACCTTCCAACATGGCAGCCAGCTGATCAGCAGCAGCCTGGAATAGGCTTAGGGAGTTATCAAACAATAAGATGCTACGTAATCCGGGTTCTAGTACAGAACACGCTAGTCCCTTTGCCAAAGAGTCAACTGTCGTAGAGGGACGGGCAGCCGACATAGACTCACTCCTCTCAAGAATGAGAACTTTTAGTTGTATCAGCCATACTCTGAGGGCTGCCTTTAACAAGCTCTGCTACCAACTCTGTATCCTTGGTAGTCCAAGGTGCTCCTCCACCCTGTAGAGCACCCTGACGTCGGTGCTGGAGGGCTAATGGTGTTACCTCCACTATGTCCTCAATTGCCACTGTGTCTGCCCCCTTAAGTGCTGCTACAGCCCTTGCAGCTGTTGCCAAGGTGTAGTCACCACGATGACCCTCAACCTGAAAATTCTTGCTCACACGCACACAGCACTCAGCCATATCACGAGACAAAATAACTTTCTCGAATCGGGCTTGAGCTTGATGTAGCAACTCTCTTCGGAGCAAATCTTTCTGGCGAGCAGCCCGTAGCACCTCAAGTGGTCTCCCCTGCTGCTGATTTCTTTCTAAAGATAGAGCGGCATCATAATTCAGCAAAGTTTGTAGTATCTCTATTCGCAGGTTTTCATCTTCCTCAGCGGTTACATCAACCATTAGCCCGAAGCGATCAAGTAATTGAGGACGCAAGCCCCCTTCAGAAGGGTTCATTGTCCCTACCAAAGTAAAGCGCACCTCTTTCTTTTCATCCTTTCCCTCACGCTCCACGACTAATACACCCGTGGAAGTCACATCCAGCAGGATGTTAACAATATGGTCATCCAGCAGGTTAACCTCATCAATATAGAGCAAACCTCCATCGGCCTCCTCCAACAAACCGGGTTGTGAAACTAGCTTGCCCTGCAATAGTTGATTGATCTCCCAGCCGCCCACTACCCTATCTTCTGTCACGTTGATTGGTAAGGTCACTGGCAATCTGCCACTGATCATGGTCCCGAAGGCACGAACAACAGTAGATTTGCCTGTCCCGCGTTGCCCGCTTAGCAACACCCCACCAATTCTGGGCGCAATGAATGCTAGTTCTAGAGCCAGTTTGAGTTGCTTCTGGCCAACCATGAGCGTATAGGGCATGATTTGAATTGGCTTCAGGGGCACAGCTGTCATACCGCTCTCCTAAGGGCTCGCTACGAATTAATGCACCAACTCATAGTGTTAACCAGAGTCTAAGCCTTGTCATTACATGCAACCAATTCAGCTCATCAACCCTGTGTCTGGTCTACTCCGCTGATTACAGCACCCCTACCACCTTCTACACGTTGCTCCCCGGGTCTCGTCATTGCCTGATGAATATCCGAAATCTGAGCTTCGTCTCCGCCAATGACAGCTTGCAATCCAGCAGATCCGCCTAGTACATAAAGGAGATCCTGCGCCAAGGCAGGATCATCTTGTAGTCTCTTTGCTAGCACCTTCGCAAAGTTCTTCTGCTGCTCGGCGTCTTCTGGATCATCCGCTACCATGGTTGCTGCTGCAGTAACCACTGGGTCATCCTTGAAACGCCCTGTAACCTTATTCCACAAGCCCTGAGCTTGCTGCCATACAGCACCTCCGCCCTTCTCAGCAATTACGTCCTCTAACTTTTTCTGAACGCTCTTACCCAGAGGCACTAGGTAAGGCATGAAAGGACTGAGGAGCGTTGCTGTCCCTTTCGCGATCAGAGCAATGTCTACCATCTCGAATCTTCCTCAAATCATGTGAAGAAATTACGCAGGCTACGAAGAAGGCTGTTAACAATCCCAAATACTGGTGCGGCACGATGATAAAGCTCACCCAGCAGGAGCCTGAATGATTCATACTGTGAAAGTATGAATCATTCAGGAACATAACGCTAGACTCTGTTTTCGACCAGTGCTCAGAGCCAGATTTTCTAGGCCAACCTTAATAAAGCAACTGTGCTTCAATTCGTTAGCAAATTCTCTAAACGAGAAGCGCAAGGGACGATGTAGAACTTAAGTGTGACCTGGTGAAGGAGTGTACCAGATCTGAGTCATTACTATGTGTTCTCAATCACCCCGCTTAGTAATCTGCACAAGCAAGAGGAAGACCAAAAACCTAACATCCCTACTCCTATCCTCTAAGCTTAAAGTGCTCACTTCAAGAAAAGTTGGGTTCTGCAAGAATTGAAACTCGAGTCAACTAGGTGTGTCACTGTCTGTTCAGTGACACACCTAGTTGACATTTTCAAGCTTTCTGTGTTTATACGAGGTAGTGCATCCTGCTTGTATAGCTATGTAGTAGTAGACACAGAATTACCCTTCATCGGACAGTACAGCTGTTCTAGAGACTCTGCAGCTTCCTTACAACTTACAGATCGGTTAGGGAACACCCAGCATCATATTCCCATAACCACGCATCTGTATTACCTGAAGCTTGCCAGAACGGTTGCTAATCTTGCCAGAAAGAATCCCTGATTTATAAAGACCAATAGGTCTGCTTTGCTGATGCTGTTGTCAATGTTAACGAATTTGAAGTTGGGCTAGGCTCAGTGAGGGGTGAGCTCAGACTTTCAGTACCATTTGTTGTTTTGGTTGCTCTTGCTCTAAGTACGAGCAAGGGCAGCTGAGAGCTGGAAGCTTCTTTTGTTCTTGGGCTGCCCTCTCTTGGTTTACGGCTAAGACATTTTTAAGGACAAACCCAAACAGGAAACCCCAAAGCCAGATGCCTAAAGGCTTTTAGGCTTACAGCTAGAGGACTGCAAATCCTTTATCCCCCAGTTCGAATCTGGGTGCCGCCTTTTAAAAAATCTCGTCATACTCATTGCCTCAAACCCTTGGTGAACAGGGGTTTTCGCTATTTGTACATAGAGTTAGTTCGCCGCTTTGAGGCTCTCAATCAGGGACTTCAGTTTCTGATTGACACATCAAGAAATACTTAAAAAGGACAAAAAAGTCTAGGACATGCCAACTGCTTAAGTACAGTTTTAAGGACAAAAAAAGGCTGAAACTAGTAGTAGAGGCTCTTGCCAGTGAGGAGTGTTGGTTGAGATGTGGTGTATGTGTACATCAGAGAAACCTAAAACAGGTTATGCACGGAAAGTATAGAAGCATTTTCAAAACCAAAGAGTTTTTTAAGGGCGACACAAAAAGAAGTTGAGCCTGCTGCGACAGAATCTACAGGAATTCAAAATCAGATACCTGGGGCAGTGAGATCAAAATCAGTTTTGGAAGCAAGGACAGAGGGTAAAGCATCGGAAGTCTCGCCTGCTTTACCCTCTGTCCTCGCCTCCATTTGTATGAGCGCATCAAGCGCATCTATACAAGCCGAGTTAATCCAGCCTTGGCCAGAGCCAACGACTAATCCAACTATTTATTAGAAGCCGGTAATCGCACTTACCAAAGTAATTTCTCTTGCTAAATCAATTGAGATAGCAAGATTGATATTGGTAGAGACATATTCTCTAACCGCTTGATGAATGCCCTCACAAGGCTCTTCCCCACTGAAGCATTCAATGCCAATGGCGAAAATTGGGCTTCGCTTTTTAACTTATTTGAGAATTCTCCTTTAGTATTTTCGCTCAGTTAATAAATTGGGTTGAGGCAGAGAAATCACCTGTAGCCAGGGGAACAATCAATGACAGCAAGCTTAGAAAGACTAGGAGGCAGGATGAGCCCCGATTCAGTACAGGCTAGTTCTGAAACTCAGCGTCAGTTGCTACGCATGGTGAATGGTTGTACTAAAACCGTAGCGCCATTGATCAAAGCATCAATGGCGAAACATCCTAACCGGAGCGAGCAGTGGCACTTTGAGAAGGTAATTGGCGACTTGAAGACTGGCTTCAATGGGTGGATGCTAATTACAAAAGCTAATCCAACCTCAAATCTCGAAGACTCTCCAACCGTCAGCCAACAACGACCTCCTGCCGTGCCTTCAAAGCACAGACTCGAACGCATAAATACCCCTGTTTCGCCCCCAAAACCACTCAATCTTCCAATCCGAAAACCAGTTTCTCTCCAACCTGTACCGAAATCCCTTGAGAAGCAGTTACTAAGCATGGTTAGTGGTAACCGAGGGCTCGCTCTACGCTTGGTCGAAAGCGTAAAAGTCAAAAATCCAGACCGCTCGGACACTTGGTGTTGGGAAAAGGCAATTAGTGATTTAGAACGGGATCGACGCCTATAAATTTTATAGAGAGACATCGCTCCTTAGGCCCTTTTCAATCTAAAACACTCAACAGTGTCTCATCAAGAAGGACAAAAGGCTCTCCAGTAACTTTGAATAGTGGCATAGACCTCTTTAGGCCAGGCTGCTTTTGTGATCTTGTGGACCAGCAGCAGTGCTCGTAACTAGTTCATAGTTATTTCATCAAGGCCAGAATTTTGCTGTCTTTTCATTGATATTTTATATATTTCCTTAAATTCTCTTTTATATTCAAACTCGGACAGACTCTCTGCCGGGTCTAGAATTTTCATCTGAGCCAAAATGGGCAAGGATTAACTGTGCTAAAAAATATCAAGCTAGGGACTCGGTTTAACCTGATTTTGGCGCTGGTCTTCATGCTGGGAATCACCATTAGTGGTGCTGCCTTGTCTAGCGTATTGCAGCAGAGGGCACAAGCTGAAGTGACATCCCAGGCACTACTGCTCATCCAAGCTATGAACTCGGTGAGAAGCTACACCAGCAACCACATTAAGCCACTACTGGCCCCTCAGTTAGAGCCTGAGACAACATTCACTGCGGAAACGGTGCCTGCCTACTCAGCCACTGAGGTGTTTGAGAATCTGCGTCAGAGCGAAGATTATAAGAATTTCTTCTATAAAGAAGCCACTTTGAATCCAACTAATCTGCGTGATAAAGCAGATGACTTCGAAAGCAAACTAGTTGAGCGCTTTCGAAGTGAACCTAATACCCCTGAAATTTCTGGCTTCCGAGCTTTGCCAGGTGGCCAGATGTTCTATATTGCTCGTCCGCTAGCAGTGAGTCAAAAAAGTTGTCTGCAGTGTCATTCTAAACCGGAAGTTGCTCCTAAGAGCCTCGTTGAAACCTACGGTGCTGAAAATGGTTTTGGTTGGCAACTTAATGAGATTGTTGCTACTCAAGTTATTTCTGTACCCGCAGATGATGTATTAGCCAGTGCCAATCGCTCTTTGTCTTTGATTATGTCGATTTTGATTGGCATCTTTGCAGTTGTCATTTTGCTGATTAACCTGCTGCTTAGGCGCTCGGTCATTTGGCGGATTAGACGCATGGCAAAGGTTGCTCAAGAAGTAAGCACGGGTAAAACTAGCACTGATTTCGAACAAGACTGTGGAGATGAAATCGGTGCTTTAGGCATTGCCTTCAATCGCATGAAGTCGAGCCTAGAGATTGCCATGAGGCTTCTGAGCCAGCAGCAGGATGGCTAGTGGTGTGAAAGCTGGTTAAGGGATGATTGAAATGTGAGTTGGGATGGTGGCTCAGGTCGAGAGCCGCCGTCTCAATTCGGCTGCTTTCTCAACGCTGTCAAGGTTTGCTGCCAGAATATTGACTAACTCTACCGGTGAGGTTTTTGGATTGGCCTTGATTGCTTTCTGCACCAGGAATGTGGCAATAGGACCAATAAATTCTGCTAGCTCTCGTTCACAGCGCTGCACAAATTCTGGTGGCGCCGTGGAATTGGTAGGGGCATGAGAAGCTAGCGACGGCCTGGAGGGTGCGCTGGCACCTGAAGGGGGAAACTGTGAGGCTGAAGCCGCTTGGAGCAAGGCCATAGCCCGTTGCTCAAAGGCAAATCGTTTAGGCTCTGGCAAATGTAGGGATAAGCCCTGCACAAGTTCGCTGTCGGTTGTCGCTCGGGCACAGGTGAGGCGCAGCAAGCTAGAGGCAATGGGACCGGTTAGCTCCATCAGCAATTGCTCTAGACAGGTATATTGCTGAGGCGACAGCAGCAAGCAGCTAGAAGGACCGCTTGGTGCAGAGACTGGTGTAGAAGTGGATGGCGGCTGTTTCGGTGATAAGAGTGGGGCGGTTAGCTGAAGCTGAGGCGGTAGAGGCGGCAACGGTGGTGGTAGAGGAGCTGTGCGCGACTGGGTGGTTGCCTCAACGAGGGGTTGAAGGGCTTGCAGTGCCGCAGCAGCAGACGGGTAGCGCTCCTTGAAGTGGTAGCACACCAAACGCTCTAGCACACCAGCCAGTTCGGCACTGATTTTGGCCCGATGCCGCCAGATCAGCTCGCCTGTGTCGGGATCACGAGTAAACTCTCCAGGTTTGCAGCCAGTGAGCGCTTGGATTGCGATCATGCCCAGTGCGTAGAGATCACTGTTGGGGCGGGGCATTCCCTGAGCTTGCTCAACTGGCATATAGCCTGGAGTGCCAATGGCGATGGTGCCAACACTAATCTGCTCTGAGTTGTTGAGCGAGCTATTGAGCAGTTGCGTCTGAACTTGCTTGACTGCACCAAAATCAATGAGCACCAACCGCTGGTCGGGGTGGCGTCGAATAATATTGGCTGGTTTAATGTCGCGGTGGATAACGCCGTGCTGATGCACAAATTGTAAAGTGCCTAGCACATCGTAAAGCAGGTGGATGACTTGGCTCTCTGTTGTACAAAGTCCAGCCTTGATTTCTACACCCAACGGCTGGCCTTGAATGAGCTCCTGGATGAGGTAAAACTCCTGCTCCTCCTCAAAATAAGCCAGTAGCCGGGGAATCTGATCGTGGTTGCCCAAGCGCTCTAGCGTCTCAGCTTCGCTGGTAAACAGCCGTCTAGCGGTTTGCAGAAAGACGGAATCGGTACTGGCAGGCTTGAGATGTTTGACGACACAAGCAGGGCAACCAGGACGACGCATATCCTGGGCCATGTAAGTTTGGCCGAAGCCACCTCGGCCTAGGACTTGGGTAACTTGATAACGCCCGTCTAACAGCTTGCCTAACATCGGTTCAGTTTGCCCAAGTCCTTTACCAGTAGATAACGTCAGGATCACAGTAATATTCTCCCAATCACCAGGGTAAATCTGATGCCTTTAGAGAAACTTTAAATAAACGAGAACTTAGTTCTTCAGAAGCTTGATATAAACCCGAAATGTTGCAACTGCTGTTGCCCTTTATATAGATGAAAATAGGTAGGGCATATGCAGAACAAGGTGCGTCAGAAAGCACTGCTTAAAGCACAGCTCATAGCAAGACCCAAAGCTGGTTTTTAGGAAACCTCCTGGTTGAGAAAATAGCCCTGCATACGCCGAATGGCTGAACTGCTCAGTTCTTGGCGGGCGGCTTCGGTGCAGTAATGGTCAGGACCTAAGAGCCGTTCATAGAGATCTAGGGCTTGCATGTGAAAAGGTTCTGCCTCGCTGTAGCGCCTCTGAACGGCATAAAGGTTAGCGAGATTTGAGAGCGTCTGAGCCAAGTCAAGGTCGTCAGCCGCGAGTGAGTTTTGCAGCGATAAAGCCTGTAAATAGAGAGCTTCTGCTTTTCGGTAGTGACCTCGCGCTTGGTGCAAAACAGCCAGGTTATTCAGCCTTTGGGCGAATTGAACACGACGCGATGTGAGTTTCCGGCTCAGAGAAGTGATCATACGATTTAAGGCTGAAAAGGGATCCATGAGGGTGGGCTGCTCTACACACTGGATCTCAAGCTGAGGAGCTCGCATCAGGAACCTAGGAATCACGAAGACCAACGGGGGTCTCAAACCAAGTTTTGTCGCCATTTTCTTTGGCTAGAGCACTTTTCATATGCTTCTTAACGGTATTGAGACTAATAAATAGCTGTTCAGCGATTTGACGATAGGTTCTGCCAGCACGGGCTAAGGCCCAAACTTCTGCCTCACGGGGGGTGAGGCCATAGGCTGGTGGCACTGCCCAGATTACGGCGGCATCAGCTGGTATGTTGCTTTCTAAAATGACCAAAATCGCTGCTTCTTCTGCGGGTTGTATCTGTGCCGACTTGACTTCTAGCCAACGAGCAGTGATGCGGACGGTGAGTTTTTGGGCTGGCGTAATGCTGTGATCAACAATGACCCGTTTACCTTTGTAATCTGCTTGGGCCTGAATTAAACACTCGCAGGTATACCAGATCAAGTTAGGAATTGAGGGATCAGCGGCAGCACAAGACTGTAGCTGCTGGCAGATTTGCTGCGCGAGCGTGTTGGCATACACTACACAGCCCTGACGAGTCACGATTAGGATCCCGTGGTTGAATCCTTCAAGAATGGCCTGGTAAAGCGGAGGATCTTGAGTCATAGGGCAATCACCTGTCAGAAATTTGGGGCGGCCAGAATGCTGCGGGATCGAAGGCTCAAACTCCATGATTGCGGCTGAGACCGAGAAACGCATTCGGGCTTTCAGTAAAGTTGCTTGCTGAAACTAGACTGCTTGAGCACACATTTCGGTAATCAGCTTTGCCGAAAACTACACGAGCTGTTCCGCAGGTTGTTTTACGAGCTGTTCTGCACAAGCAGCCCGTGATGCGAACATAAGTGTTAATCCGGCTGTTAACACTCAGAAATGAGGTGTGTAATGGTAGATAACAGAGTTGCTGGGCTTGGAATCGTTGAATCTCCAGCATGAGAAGTCATCGATGTAAGCAGAAGAATGGCTTATACACTCCGTCCTAAAGCTTTCACAATCCGGATGTTTTGGCAGAACTTTAGATCTCAATTTTCCAGTGCCAAGTGGCATCGCTAGATATGAGCAATATCCTTCACTTTGCTCCAGATTGCGCGCTCGGCTCCTTGCATTGCTAAGTTGCACTCCTGAGTTAAATTGCCAAAGGCGCGAACTCGTTTGTAGCAAGTGGCACTAGGGGCTCCTAACTGGAGTACAGCCGCTAGCCATTGCCTATGTACGCTGTTGCCAAGCAAGGTTAATCTGGCCCCAGATTGCCGTTTTCTCCTCTGTGCCATTTGGCTTCATTTGCTGGACTGCCATGCACCCCCGCCTTAGCCTGATTGATACTTTCTCCACTTTTGCGCAATTCGATGCTGAGCGTTTCCGGGCTTGGAGTAGTGACGCGAGGTTGCGCCGTAGCATGAGAATTTGCTTGGACCAACTGACGCTTTCGGAGAGGCCAGAAAACTTTTGGGTGCTCTATTGGTACAGGCGCTGGGCTGATCAACAGTCCCAGCTAGCGAGAGGACATCTGACCGCCTATCTGCAAGAAGCGGCCTACTGGGCAGTTCATAAAACAACACGCCATCTCTCAAGTTTGCAGTTGACGCATGCTCACTACTTTCAGACCCTGATTAGCAGGGTTGATCAAGTGCTTAATGGGTTCGATCCTGCTCAAGGAATCACACTGGAACATTACGCTAGGTCAGTTTTCAGCAGCACTCTTCGTGAGCGTCTGTACCAGGCCCAAGAAGTTGATATCTGCACTGATTGGGCGCTGCTCCGTAAGCTAAGCAAGACAAAACTCACTGAAGCTCTGATCGCGGCTGGCCTAGCGCCTTCAGCCCAAGCGTCTCGTCTACTGGCCTGGTATTGTTTCAACACGCTCTACCTGCCAGGGCAAGCGAATGGCACCCGCAGGCTGCCGCGACCGGCAGAGAGTACCTGGGAGGCAATTGCTGCTCTCTTCAATGCTCAACAGGCAAGAGGACCACTGGCGACAGCTCAAATTCTGGAGCAGTGGCTTCAAGACTGCGCTGTTGCTGTGCGCTGTTATCTTGTCCCCAGGGCGGTTGCCCCCAATCTTGCTAGAGCAGCAGGACCAGGCGAACTGTCAGAACCAGACTACACAAGCCCTCTATCCGGCCTAGACGCCAACATTGCTCAAGAGGAAGAACAGCGCCGAAGAGAGCATCAGGTGCAAATTCAGGCAGTGCTGATCGAAGCTTTAAGGCAACTTGAGCCTCAAGGTCAGCAGTTACTGCGACTCTACTACCAGCAGGAACTGAGCCAGGAGATTGCCGCTCAGCTGGGCCTGCAACTCTCTACAGTTCCACAACAACTCAACCACTACCGTCAGCATCTGCTCACGCTGCTGGTTCAGCGGAGCCAAGACACTTTGCATCTGACCCTGACCACTGACTTACTGAAAGCGACAAGTGCAGTTCTGGAGGATTGGCTGGAGGTTCACTACCGCCATCCTGACCTCCAATCCTCAGACAAGGAACCCTCATGACCTTTGGCTCTGCTTTGCTAGAGTTCGCTGATCCTGGCCAGCTCTGGCTTGCGGTCGATCCTCAAGTTCAGACCCTAGCTTGGCAGCAAAGCCAGTTGCTGGTGCAAGACCACAGTAGCTGGCGGGCCTACCTCAATGCTCTCTGTCTCAATACCGTCTTGCCCTGGCTGCAAGCAGAACAGGACACTGCAGCGCGAGTTTGGCCAAAGCCCAGTGCTCTGCCAAGCTTTTGGGCGCTGGTTAATGGCACTGCCGTCAACTTGGGAAGCTCGCGTTTGCTGTTGTTACCTAGCGAAGCGCTCGATCTCAGCGAGTTGCGCGTGCCTCAGGAATGGGTGGACATCCCCAATTGGGCTGCCGATTACTACCTAGCAGTTGCTATTCATCCCGATGAGGGCTGGGTGAATCTGTGGGGCTACGCCAGCCATCGACAGCTCAAAAGCCAGGCAATTTACGACGCCGACGACCGCAGTTACCATTTGGCCGGAAACGATCTGAGCCGCGACTTGAAGGTTTTGTGGCTCAGCCATCACTTTCGTTTAGCTGAACCAACCCAAGCCCGTCTCACTCCTCTACCCCTGTTGTTGCAGGCGCAGGCTGAAACTTTATTGCAGCAGCTGAGCCACCCAGAGCAAATTTTGCCACGCTTGAGCTTACCCTTTGAACTATGGGGGGCCTTGTTGTCCCACGGTGGCTGGCGACAACGCCTACACGAACGGCGTCAGGGTCTCTCCGATCAATGGTCGGTTAACCAGTGGTTGCAGTCTGGGATCTCAGCGCTAGCGCAACAGGTTGGCTGGACTCAGGCCGAATTGCAGGCCAATCGACTAGGCAGCCAAGCACTAGAACCAGGGGAAAATCCAGTATTGTTGGTGCGGCAATTAACGATTGCCGGTGAACCCTACGAGTTGCGAGTGTTGCGCCAAGGTAGCCTGGAGCCGCGTGTTTGGCGTTTTGAATTGCGCTGTCAGCCTCCCGGTAATCTGATTGCTAAAGGGGTGCGTTTGCGGCTGCTCACTGAGGATTTGCTGGGCTTCGAGAACCATGAGGATGTTGCTGATTCCGCAAGGGATCTACTTTATGTTGAAGTAGCTCTAGCGCTTGGCGAAGCACTGGTCTGGGAAGTGGAGCCCCTGCCGGATGACTATGATCGAGAGATTCTGCGCTTGTAGATTTCTAGCCTTTAGTTCGCACATTCCTAGTCAAGAATGTGTTGGCCAACCCACTGATTCTTGAGTCAATTTTCAGCAGAGGGGCATGCAACGATTTACCACTCAATTGCGCGTTCGCTATCACGAAATGGACCCCCTTGGCCATGTGAACAATGCTGTGTATTTGCACTATTTGGAACAGGCTGCTATTGAACATTCTGAGTATCTAGGCTTTGGTGAGGCGCGCTACCGTGAGTTGGGTGGCATCTTTGTGCTGCGTCGGATGCAAGTTGAGTATTTGCGTCCGGCTGTCGCTGGTGACACACTTGCAGTTGAAACCTGGTTGCAAGAAATGCGTGGTCCCAGAGTCATTCGTCGCTACGAAATTCGCAGACGAAACGGAGCGGACTTGTTAGTCATAGCAGAGGCAGTCTGGGTTTGGGTCGATGCAGCATCCGTACGGCCAAAAGCCATTCCCGCCTCTATTCTGGAGGTGTTTCAAGCGGCCAGCCAAACGACTAACGAGGTCATAACCAACTCAGTGAGCTAGAGCTTGCGAGCAGGGTTGTGGATGGCTGTTCAGTTCCTGAGCAAGGCTGATCAACCATCCACAACCTGAACTCCACCGACGCACAGGCGGGTCAGCCAAATCTCAAGGCTGCTATGCGTAAAGGCTTGACGGGTTGCGGCTTCGATTGCTCTGGCCTGCTCCACTGACTCGCACAGGGCAAAGACGGTGGGCCCAGAGCCGGACATCATCGCCCCTAAAGCTCCTTGTGTCTCTAGGTAGCTGCGCAACTGGGCCACAGGTTCGTGAGCTGGTAAGACTACTTTCTCCAGGTCGTTGTAGAGGAAGCGTCCAATGCGGCCAAAGTCACGGGCCGCTACCGCACTCAGCATCTGGCTAGAATAACCGCGCAACTCCTTAATCTCGGCTTCGCTGTGCTTAAAGTGAGCGCGGAAGCTTTGATAAGCCCAGGCAGTTGAGACACTTAAATCTCGGAACTTGCACACCACTACCGGCAGCCCATCTAGATCCGGCAGAGGGGTCAGAATCTCACCTCGGCCAACGGCCAGTGCTGTGCCTCCGGTAATGCAAAAAGGCACATCTGAGCCGAGGGCGCTGCCAATTTCTTGCAGTTCTGTATGGGTTAGGCCCAAGCCCCACATCAAGCTCAAGCCCACCAACACGGCTGCCGCATTGCCAGAACCTCCGGCTAGCCCTGCGCCCACTGGAATTTCTTTACGAATTTTGATCTCAACACCACCACAATCTGGGTAGCGCTGCTGCATCAAGGCCGCAGCCTTCCAAGCGAGATTGCTGGCATCCTGGGGAACTTGCGGATGGTTGCAATGCAACTGGATTGCGTGGCCTCTCAACGGACGCAGTTCAATCTCATCAGTTAAGTCAATGCTCTGGAGCACCATGACGACCTCGTGGTAGCCATCGGGTCGGTCACCCACAATCTCCAGATACAGGTTGATCTTGGCGGGAGCTTTCAGGCAGTAGGGGCGCATCGTCTTGGGCTGCGGCAACGAGCAGGTTACTGAGACTCACCCAGGCATCAACACCGAGGTCTTCAGCCCGTGCTTGAGGATTCACCTCTAATTGTTCCAGGAAGCTGGTCAATTGTTCGCGATTCACCAAACCGCCTAAGGTATTGCGTAGCATTTTGCGTCGGGTGGCAAAGCCTGCGGTGACTAGCTTCTCCAAATGCTGCGGATTGTTGGCGATTTTTCGAGGGGGATGAGGCTGGAGTGTGATCACAGCAGAATCTACTTTAGGGGGCGGCTTAAACGCCTGCGCTCCAACATCGCAAACCCAAGCGGCATCTACTAAGTACTGCACCTTTACACTCAACGCACCGTAGTGCTTGGAGCCTGGACGGGCACACAGGCGTAAAGCCACTTCTTTTTGCAACAGCAGCACGATGCGCTCGAACTGATTAATCGGTGTGGCGATCCTACCCAGGAGTTTTTCTAGGATAGGACCCGTGATGTTGTAGGGAATATTGGCAACCACTTTGTTGGCTGAGGGCAATGGCAACATGAGAATATCGCCTTCTACCAGCTGAAAATTCTCCAAGTTGCCAAAGCGCTTAAGCAGGGGCGCGATGAGGTCTCGGTCTAGTTCCACAGCGGTCAGAGCCCCACATTTGGGTAGCAGCATCTGCGTCAGACTGCCTGTGCCAGGGCCAATCTCCAATACATGATCAGTTGGTTTAAGGTCAGCGGCAGCAACAATACTGGCAAGGGCTTTTTCACTGCGTAACCAGTGCTGACCAAAGCGTTTACGGGGACGAATCGACATTAGGTGATGATACCTTCTGGCGTCGAGCTGGCACAGAATCTCCCATTGCTTCTCGCAGCGAGAGATTGACCTGATCCCCAAAGAGCAACGCCAGCGAACTGAGCCATAGCCATAGCAGCATCACGATCACAGCACCTATGGCTCCATAGACCCGGTTATAGTTGCCAAATTGAGAGACATACAGTCGAAATGCTCCTGAAATCGCCACCCAGAGCAAGCTGGCGCACACGGCTCCAGGCAGAAGTGGCGTTCCTTTGCGGCGCACGCTAGGGCCGTAGCGGTACAAGACCATGCAGGCTACGGTAACGATCCCCAAAGTAATTGGCCAGGTGAGCATATTCCAGCCCCAGAGCAGTAGCGAACCGACAGGGCCTAAGCCAACTGCGCCAGCCTGAGTTGCAACTAAGGTCAAAACCAGACCGCTAAAAAAAAGCACGCCTGAGGCCAAGCCAATCAGCAGAAGCATCCCTAGCATCAGCAGGAGCGAGAGTAACCTGGCTTTCCAGAAGGGGCGGAGCTTCGAGACCGGCACCTCATGGCTGAGATCCAACGCCACCATCGCCGTTCCCACTGCACCTGAAGCTGCCCAGAGGGCTACAAAAAAGCTCAAGGAGAGCAAGCCGCTATTGTGACCGTAGCTAATGGCACGCACATAATCCTGCACCAGAACCAGCACTTCTTGGGGCGCGATCTGCTGTAGCCGTCCCATAATTGCGTCAAAGGTGGCTTGAGAGGAGCCAAACAAGCCCACTGCGGTTAGTGCAGCCAGAATAGCGGGGAACAAAGCCAACATCGTGCTGTAGGCCATCTCGGACGCCAAACCGGGCAAGCGTTGCTTAGCCGCGTTAACAAGGGCACTGCGAAAGATTTTCGGTGAGAGGTGATGGATATAGTCTGGTTTCTGGGGCTTCATGGGCATAGCCTATCTGGCCCGATTAAATCTGCGTTTCCGTCTCCGGATTGAACTTCAGCTGCTGGAACGGAGGGTGTAGAGAAGTGATGACATCTCACAACTAAGTCCCTAACAAACTCTGCGGTAGCCATTGGCACGGTCATTAGCACGGTGAGAAACGCACATCTTCTAGAGCCTTGCTTCTGGAGACGCTTGGTTGCAAATAGCCTTCTCAGTAGGTTCTCAGTGTGTTGGTCTTAGCAAGTACTCAAACTCTGGAAGTGATTCTCTGGAAGTTCTGGTCAAGCTTGGAACATCCCTGAGCACAGAACAAACCAACTGTTACTCTCTGCAAAGTTGTCGCCTTAGTTCAAGTCCCGATGACTCCAGCCACTGACAAGTATCCCTTGTTATTAAGTCATGCGAATGGCCGGGTAACTGGGTTAGGTCGGTTGCCCCGCAGAACGGTAGCGTTATTTGTTCTAGATCTCACCAAGTCTTCGCTTTAGACTTCGGTGAACTTAAACTGACTGGCTAAGCACAAGCCTGATGGATTGAAAAGGAGTTGATGAATGCATTTCGACCTGCCAGAGCTAATTAAATCTTTGGGCTATATAGAAGTTTGGGCAATTGTATTTGCCGAATCAGGCTTGTTAATTGGTTTCTTTCTACCGGGAGATAGCCTGCTGTTCACGGCTGGTTTCATAGCCTCTCAAGGATCACTCAGCATTTAGATTTTGACCCTGGGCTTTTTTATCTGTGGCTGGACTGTTGGCGTTACCTTTCTGGGCCAGGTTATTCCTGACGTTGATAAGTATCTCTTGCCAATTATCCTCGTGATTGTGGTCGCCTCCGTCGCGCCCTCCCTCATCCATCTCTACCAGGAAAGCAGATCTAAGAGAATCTAAGACGAACCCAAGCCTGGGACTGGGACTGGTCAAGCCATTGCTTCACCGTCGTGACGGGTCACGCCTGCTAAACAAGGTCCGCAATCGAATGCGGTTGGAAATGTAGAGCGGCAGTTGGTAGTGCTCAGCCAGCAACCAAACCACTAAGCTCAGGTGGGTTAGGAAGGTGAGCACAGTCCAAAGGATTGGGAAAAAGCTGAGCGCGCTGCCTGCGGCTGGCGGGAAGGTGTGATAAGCCATCCATACCAGCGTGGGTGGCAACAGCACCAAGGCTACACCGACAGTCCAGATCACCAGCGTCAGATTGACATCATCGTGCTGAACTGACTGCCAGCCCCGTCCAGTCCAGCGCCACTGCAAGGGTTGTGAGCTATCCTCGACCCGCAACACATTGTCGCTGAGATTGGCTGTGAAAATGTGACGGCAGAAGTTACAGGCAAAGGCATCGGTCAGAACAAGCCCCTGAATTTGGCCGTGGCGGCACACTGGGCAGGTATAAGTCTGCTCGTAGCTCAGCAAATGTCGCTGCGTTAATGGTTGGAGCGAAGCCTGAGCGGGAAGTTTGTCCATCATGAGCCGGGAAACTGAGCGCAAAATATGAAGCTAGAGGCAAAGTTCTTTCGAAAAGACTCTACTTTATAGCTATCTCTTAATTACTCTGTCAGCCTCTGTCATTAGAGTTGACAGACTTTCAAAATTCTTCAGGTCTTACCGTGATAGTCAAATAATCCCCTCTCGGTTGGCTTTAGCTGGAAGAACCAGTGGCGGACCGAGAGGGGAGACTGAATCTAGGCTGGTTTAAGGAGTTTGTCTTAGGGGTTGATTTGAGGTTGGATGGAAAAACCTAACTCAGCTTCAACTGGCGGCCTAACTGCGGCTGCTAGCAGCAGTTAGCAATTAGCCTTAGCGTCGGATCGGCGTACCGCAGGGGTAGGTGGCGACGGGTTGCTCCTTTGATTGCTCTTTGTCTTGCTCTTTTGCAGTAGCCACGGATGCCAGATGGAATTCCTGGGTCTTCTTCTCTTCCGCTGGCTTGTTCAGCGCAGCCAGGTAATCTGTCTGCAAAGTCGCTACCAGCTCGCTGCGTCGGTCATAGAGCCGCTTCAGCGGACGCACTGGGCAGGTGTTCATTACGTAGGCGGTGAGCAGTGGCAGCGCGATTGTGCTGTCGGTGTAGCAAACTACGGTGTCGCGCAGAGCATCCGGGTCGACTTTGCCCCAGCTAACGGCTTCACTGGGTACGGCACCGGAGAGACCGCCAGTGTCAGGGCGAGCGTCAGTGATCTGAATAAAGTAGTCGTGGCCACGCTCTTCCAAGCCCAGAACTTCGTGAATCTGCGGCTGGGTTTGCAGCAGGAAGTTCTTGGGGCTACCGCCACCCAGGATCAGGGCTGCGCTCTTGCCGTCGTTTTCACGGGCACCATAGACAATTGCAGCTGACTCGTTCACGTCTTGCGAAGGATCGAGCACCAGCTGAGAACCTTCTAGTGCCATTGCAGCTACGTTCATACCGATTGAACTGTCGCCGGGTGAAGAGGTGAAGATCGGTACCCCACATTCGTAGGCAGTTGCCAGCAGACAAGAGTTCTGAATACCCAGTTGAATTTCGACCTCGCGCACATACTTGCCCAGCAAGTAATGGAACTCGGCGGTGCCCATACGCTTCTGGAACGCTGGAGCCTTCAGCACTTCCCGCACAAAAGCATCAGTTTGCAGCAGGACATCGTAGTTAAAGATGATGTCGTAGATGCGGATGCGCTCTTCTTGCCGCAGTTTCACGTCGTCTACGAAGGGGTGAGAGCTGTAGAGCTCTAACCCCAGGCTGTAGTGCATGTCGTGGTAGAGGTTCGCGCCGGTGCTGATGATGTAGTCCACAAAGCCATTGCGCATCAACGGAGCCAGCAACGACACCCCGAAACCAGCAGGTGTTAATGCACCTGACAAACTCAGACCCACAGTGACACCGTCGCGCATCACTTCGCTCTTGAGCAGATGGGCAATCTCGCGCAGCCGAGCCGAGTTGTAAGCGACGAAATACTGATCGATCAGGTCCACCACATTTATTTCGGTGGGCATGGGAACGGGAAGTAGCTTTTGACCAAGCAGTTTAGACATGACAAATCTCCAGGAAATGAACCAAAGAAAGTTCTGAACGACAAGCGCCGCAGGCAATTAGATATGCCACTGCAATAGAGGACGGAGCCCCACATTCGGCTCGCTCCAGGCTCAGCTAGCAGACAGCCAAACTTGTAGAAGCGCAGCATTAGAACGCAGCAGTGCGCTAAGTTGCGGCTTTTCGATGTGAGTTGTAAAAGCTAAGCCTAATGAGGCAGTTGGTGACCGGCCCAGTTCGGACTTCTCACAACAGGTGAGGTCTCGAACCCTCAGTTACAGACCGGTCAGGGCATACTGGGCCCTTCGCAGCGGTCAGCCCAGGATAGAGCAGGATCGCAGAGGCGCCTGCGCTTCAGTTTCATGTCCAGGTACCACAGGTCAAAACCAGGGTAACCAGCGCAGAAGAAATGGTTCAATTCGGCAGCGACCCGTACGAACTGGTCAATGTTCCTCAATAGATCGTAACACCGATAGCTAACAGTGAAATACGTACATCTGCTGATAAAGCTTGCTGACTACTGGGGCCGAGAAGTGGCGTGCAACTGGTAAAGTACAGGCCACTTGTTCAAGATAGGGATCCAGACAGGTAGAAAACTCAGGCTCCCGCGCCTGCAAAGCCCAGATCGCCGTCCAAATCGCTTAGGGTTTCGAACTTGGCAGTGCGCACCTTCGGTTCAGGCGCAGCCAGTGGTTTGACGCCCCGTGTCACCTGATGCAACCACCAATGCTCCTGGGTCTGTACGGCACCAAAACCGGCTGCCTGCATCCAGGCGTTGAGGTTACCAGCAGCGTAGGCGTTGATGTGCGGCTCTTCGAACACGTTGTTCAGCCACTCGGTATTGCGCAGTGTGTTCTGGTTGCCATCTAGGATTAAGCACTCGCCGCCTACTGTGACCAGGCGGAACATCTCGCGCAGAATGCACTCGGTCACTTCTGGCGGTGTCTCATGAAAGAGTAGCGAGGCTGTGACTAGATCAAAAGAAGCGTTGGGCAAGCCAGTGGCTTCAGCGTCACCGTGGCGGAAGGTGATGCCAAGGTTTTCCTGTTGAGCTTTGAGCTGAGCAACCGCCAGCATGTAGGGCGACAGGTCTAGCCCAATCACCTCGGCTTGAGGAAAAGCTTTTTTGAGCAACAAGGTGCTTGAGCCGGTGCCACAGCCCAGGTCGAGAATACGGCGCGGCTTGCTGCGAACTGCCTGAATCAAGCAGTTGCGCACCATTTCTTCACCGGGCGGCAGAACGTAGCGAGTCACCGGGTCGTAGCTGAGAGCGGCATCGGTGGTGAGATAGCCACCTTCGATGCCGTGGAAGTTGCCGGTGCGGTAGTAGTCAGGGTAGGTCAGATCGGGCCGAGCAATCTGGGCGGTGACCGTCGGCCAATCAATGCGCTCATGAACACGGTGGATTTCCTGTGGGTCAATGAACAGCTTGAAGACCGGGGCTAGGAATTGCTCCCAGAGAGTGTCTTTGCGGGTCGCCATGACTTTCCTTGCCAGATTGCTCTCTCTATGATGCCATCTGTAAAGTTTAGTGAATGCCTTTAGGGCAACAATTGCCGGGTATATGTTGCGGCTTCTGGCTCAGAACTCACGGACCACAGCTTGGTGGCAGAGCTTGTGTGCCATAGATTACGGATCGGGGCCAGTGTGTCAGGGCTTGTGAAAAAAACGCCTGGTTTTGTAATACAGCACACTCAAAGACGACTACGCCTGAAAACTCTTCCCTATGGGGCATTGATAGGATCAAGTTAAGTCCACGTTGGTCCTACTTTGCTTGAGTCACACTCCTGTTTTTGATTACCTGCGTCGAGTTGCATCTGCTCAGACCCAGCCTTTCCAACCTAGTCGCAGACGCTTTCTACAAACCGGCTTGGCGGCGGCGGTTGTGCCTCTGGTGCCTGTCTCCAAGCTTAAACCGCCTCAAGTAGTGATCGTGGGTTGTGGGATTGCCGGGTTGACCGCAGGCTACCGACTCAAGCAAAGGGGGGTGCAGGTTGCTTTATATGAGGCTAGCAATCGCCTGGGAGGGCGCACCTTCAGTCTGCGCAATCACTTTCCGGAGGGACAGGTTGCAGAACTGGGCGGCGAGTACATTGACTCTCACCACAACTCCATCCGCGTCCTAGCCACGGAGTTGGGCCTAGAACTTTATGATGTGCTGGCTGAGGACCGGGGACTGACGGATAACGTCTGGTATCTGGATGGGCAACTGCTGACCAATCCGCAAGTTCTGACTGCTTTCGCCCCGATTCGTGCTCAGATTCAGCAGGATTTGCAGGGAAGTGCTTTCACGCAGAATTCGCCTGGGATTGACCGGCTGGACCAGCTCTCGATTACGGAATGGCTGGATGGTGTGGAGGCGGAGCCGTTCATCAAGAAACTGCTCAATGTTGCCTATACCGTGGAATATGGCGTGGACGCTAGCGATCAGTCAGCGCTCAATTTGCTGTATCTGCTGGGGAGCGGTTCGCCCGTCACGGGAGCGGATCAGTTTGCGCTGCATGGCGTGAGTGATGAGCGCTATCGCATTCGCGGTGGCAATGATCGGCTGGCTCTGACCTTGGCGTCTAAGCTGGTGAATGAAATCCACACGGGTACGGCGCTAGAAGCGGTGCGACAACGCGCAGATGGCTACCTGACCTGTAGCTTTTGGCAGGATAACCGCAGTTTTGAAGTTGCTGCGCCGCAGGTGATTTTGGCGTTGCCGTTTACGATGCTGCGTCAGGTGAAACTGGCGATAGATTTACCGCCGCGTCAGCGTCGAGCGATTGCCGAACTGGGTTATGGCACCAATGCCAAGTTGATGGTCGGGTTCAACGAGCGGCTCTGGCGCAGTCGTTACAACTCCAATGGCAGTGTCCATTCAGACTTGGACTTTCAGAGCACTTGGGAAACCAGTCGGGGTCAGCCGGGTCCGGCGGGGATTTTGACCAACTTTACGGGCGGCGGACATGGCGTTGCCCTCAGTTTCAAAACCCCGGCTTGGCAAGAGCAGCAGTTTTTGACGCAGTTGGAGCAGATTTTCCCTGGTGTGGGTGCGGCTCGCAGTGAACTGCCGGTGGCTCGTTTCCAATGGCCGACCTATCCGCACACGCGTGGTAGCTACTCTTGCTATCGCGTGGGGCAGTGGATGTCATTTGCGGGCAGCGAAGGGCAATCGGTGGGCAATTTGCACTTTGCTGGGGAGCATTGCTCGGTGGTGGCGCAAGGCTTTATGGAAGGGGCTTGCGAGAGTGGCGAACGGGTGGCGCGGATGGCGTTGGCACTGGTGCCGTTTGCGGAACGGCTGGCTTGAATACTTTTGACTTCTTTTCAAAGTACAGAAGCAAGAAGCCCTCACCCCCAGCCCCTCTCCCAAAATTGGGAGAGGGGAGGTCATATCAATTCTCTAAGTGAGAGTTACAAAATCCCACCGCCTACGGCTCCTCCCCTTTGCAAGGGGAGGTTGGGAGGGGTGAATCTGTAGCGATTAAGAAGTGAGTTGGGATTAGAAGGGAATTTGTTTCTCTTGGTTCTGAGATTTTTGCTAAAGACCCAGGAATGGCTTGATGAGCGGCAGCAGTTTGGTGCAGGCTTCGACAAATTGAGTGGCAGTGGGCAATTGAGCCGCCATGCCTTGCAGAACGCGAATGGCTTTTTGGGCTGTTTTCTGTGCGGTTCCGGCTTGCGGTTCTTTGCCTGCTTCTGCTAAGTCTTTGATGGGTTCTAGGGCTTCGGCTTTTTCTTCGGGGTTTAGATTGCTGTCTGTTTCAATTGCGGTTTGCAGTTGGGTGAGTAGTTCTTTGATGCCGGGTTGATTGGGGTCAGTAGAGGTGGGTAATTGCTGGATAGTTTTGCTGACGGTGCCGCTGATCGTGCTGTAGTCGCCTAGGGCGTTGCCAAAGATGTCGCCTTGATTGTTGCTGAACTCGATTTTGCGGCTGGAGTCTGTGCTTTCGTTCATAGATTTACTCTCTGCGGTGGCGTTGACATCGATAGTGACGGGGCGGTTTGCTAATAGGCTGGCAATGTCTTTGAGATTGGCGCTTTGTTCTCGGTAGACAGTGATCAGGTCATCCTTGCCTTTTAGTTCAGCTTGATATTTGGCTTCTAAGGCTTTAAGAGAAATCTCGTAATTCTGATTGAATTCGCTGTGAAGTCTGGCTTTGTCGGCATTGGGTGGAGCGTTGACTTTGACGACTACGACGCCATCGCCTTTGTTTTCGATACTTTGGATCGAGAGTTCGGTGCCTTCGTTATCCAGAACGAGATTGTTGAAAGAGTAAGTGAAGGCTTTCCAGTCGATGCCGTTTCTGAAGATCAGGTCAACAGTGCTCAGGACTTCTTGAAAGAGTTTGGTGAATTCGCCAGGGGCAAAGTTGCCGCTGCTGGGGCGGCGTTCGCGTTGGTTGTTGAGCAGGTAAACGTATTCGCAAATTGCACCGTCGAGTTGTGTGGTGCTGTCGATGTTCCAGGCTTCGAGGCAAGTACCAGTAAGTTTGGCTTGATCAAAGTTTGCATTCAAGGCTTGTGTTTTGGTGAGATTTGCTCGTTCTAAGTTTGCGTTTTGTAGGATTGCACCACTAATATCGGCTTCGGTTAGGTCGGCATTGCTGAGGTCTGCACCCGTTAAATTTGCACCTTTAAGGTTGTCGCCAATAAAAGCTTTATTTTTACCATTACCTGTAACAAGTAAGCCTCGTACAGCAGGCTCAAGTAAGATAGTGCCGCCCACTCTGGCTCGATCTAGCCTAATACTCCGAGACCAGCAAGTACGAATCACAGTTGCCTTTCTGAAGTCTGTGCTCCTAAGAATTGCTTGAGCAAAGTTGGCATCAGTCAAATCGGCATTGCGAAAGCTTGTGCCCCCAATTGCAGCACAAGCGACAGCAATTCTCCGCACTAAAGCAAACTTCTCGTCGCCTGCTAAAGCGCGCCAGGCGATGTAGGCGGTTGATAATTTGCCTGCGACTACGCCTGTGAATCCGCCTGCGACTGCGACTGTCAATGTGCCTGCGCCTGCGACTGCGACTACGCCTACAACTGCGCCTGCGCCTGCGACTACGCCTATGATTGCGTCTGCGCCTGCGCCTGCGCCTATGATTGCGTCTGCGACTACGCCTGTGAATGCGATTGCGATTGCGACTGCGACTGCACCTGTGAATCCGACTGCGACTCCGACTGTGCCTGTGCCTGCGCCTGCAGCTGCGACTGCGACTGCGACTGCGACTGCGACTGCGACTGCGACTGCGACTGCGACTGTAATAACGCCTAAAGCTACTTCCAGCCCTCGACGAATTATGACAATCGAGAGAACGACCATCGTTGCCAGGACAAGCACACCGGCAATGATGTTCTGCTCAGCACTAGGAAGAAGCAGATACACAACTAAGTAGCCTGCTATCGCTGAGGAGAGTGTCGATACTAATGACAAAGCTAATGAGATGAGGCTCTGACCAATGAGCCAGCGCTTTTGCACTCCTGCTCTAGCCCCTGTAAAATTTGCGACGGTTAAATTTGCTTTGGTAAAATCTGCTCCTCGGATGTCTGCATAGCTGAAGTCTGCACCCGTCAGATCTTGGCCTTTGAACGAGCGACCTCGGAGATTAGCGCGGCGGAAGTCTTCAGGCATGGAGCTGATCCGGATGCACGGGATTGACAAGGTGATAACACATCGGGAGACCCCTCCCCCAGCCCCTCCCCGGCGCGGAGAGGGGAGCCGGATTGAGTTGGCATTTCTCCCCCTTCCCTCACAGGGAAGGGGGCCGGGGGGTTAGGTCTCTACTTGTTGTCGTTACTTCCACAAGTTCCGTCCTTACTTCTGCAAGTTCTGTCCTTACTTCCACAAGTCCTGTCCCTACTCCCGAGCTTGTTGTCGTTACTTCCACAAGTCCTGTCGTTACGACAACAACTTTTGATCTTGATCTTTAAAAAAGTTCATCTGGATCAATTGGCGCTTGAGTGAGAGCAGGTGCGATGACTCTAGAGAATCTACTGAACTTGCCTGGGAGGGCATAGAGCGCTCAGTGAATCTCTGGGATCGCCTTCAGCAAGCTCTGACATCACTCGCCAAAAATCTTTGCTCAACCCTATTTACAACTGCCTAAATTAGCGCTACATTCTCACTCAGTCTCGCTGGCGAGACGTTACCTGGTGCCGTTTGTGCAACACCAGATAACTGACCCCCGTGTTGTTAACCACAACGCGAAGGCTGAGGGAAGTTTAACACCGACCAAGGCTGTTCTTTGGTTTCGCTTTCGCGGGCCATAGAGCAGGTCCGTTAGCAGACAGACTAAGGGGTCAAGAGGTCACTAATTGCCCCTTTCCATTGACCATTCGTCCCTGCCAAGGGCGAAGCATCAAGGTCAAAGTTTCAGGCAAAGCCTCAGCTTTGTGCCGAGTGCTTCACCCTAATCCAACCATCCTGATTGCGATAAAACTATGTCTTGTCAAATTCGTTGTGCCCTCTGGGATCTGATTTCCCGTGAGGTCGAATTGCCTGCGCTCAACAAACTGATTCTGCTAACGATCGCCAACTACACCGAACCCTACCGCAGCAAAACCCCGGTGCCCATCTCCCTAATTGTGCGCGACACCCGCATCCAAGAATCCGACCTGCGCAAGTTCTTCACCAGCCTCGAAAGCGGTCACTGGATCGAGAAAACTTTAGTGCCTAATAGCGAAGGTCGGCCCCCAGTTACCGTCTACCATCTCGCCCCTCGCCTACTCCGCGCCGCCCAAGCCAAACCGACCGACTAGACACCTGAGTTTGTACCCAACTTAAAACTCACAGGGTATCTGGATCAATATTCAGTTCTCGCAGTTTCGCCGCTAAACGCTGGGCTCTCTGGGCCTCCTCAGAATGAGTCAGTAGAGTTACGCCAGTTGCCGGATTGTGAAAGCGCAACTCGCCCGTTGGCAGCAGGCGTAACTCTAAATTCAACACCTCACTAAACAGCGAGAGCATTCCATCCGGCAACTCCGTCCCAGCCATTGGCCAGTAGTTCTCGCCAGCTAAGCGCAAACCCTTGAGCCGAGGGCTGAGGTAGTCGCCCGTGGGGTCATATTGCCAATACTCGCGCACTCCTAAGTACGCATAGAGCCCCTTCTTAGTGCCTTGGTCCTCACTGACAGTACTCTTAGAGGTAATTTCCAGAATGAAATCAGGTACCTTACCGCCTTCCTCCCAAACTCTGTAAGAAGGTCGGTCTCGCTGCTCTGCCCCAAGCACTACGAACACATCTGGCGCTACTACAGCAGCAGCATTCCCCTGCTCATAGTAGAGAAACAGATTGCCGGACACATACACCTCCGGCTGACTTTGGAAGTGAATCCGCAGCACTTCAACCGCATAGGTCAAGTAATTGCGCTGGAAGTCGCTCTCAGCCATAGGCTTACCATCGTCGCTAGGATACTCAACAGGATTTGAGCGGTGGCTTGGCGAAACCGTCACTGAGAACGCCCTCCAGCAGTAGGGTTAGAACCAAAACGCAATTGTTAGCTTACGCCGTTGCTGCTTCAGCCGTTGGCCGTTCCTGGCTTGAGCCTTGCGTGCTCAGTTGAATCAGCTCAACTTTGTAGCCATCAGGATCTTCCACAAACGCGATCACCGTCGAGCCATGCTTCATTGGCCCCGGTTCACGGGTAACTTTGCCGCCCTTAGCCCGAATCGCTTCGCAAGTTGCGTAAATATCATCCACGCCCAAGGCAATGTGACCGTAAGCATCACCCAGGTTGTAGGAGTCGCGGTCCCAGTTATAGGTCAGCTCAATCACCGTATTGTCTGACTCATCGCCATAACCTACAAAAGCCAGCGTAAACTCGCCACTGGGGTAGTCCTTCTTGCGCAGGAGTTGCATCCCCAGAACATTGCAATAGAAATCTAATGATTTGTCCAGGTTGCCAACCCGGAGCATGGTGTGGAGCATTCGCATCTCTGACACTCTTAAGCGCTTCCTCTTTAGTGTACGTAGAAATCTAGTTCAGGAGTACCCACACATAGCGGCGTCTTGTGCATCCAACCAATGAAACAACGAAAATCAGTAGAGTCTTGAATGAGAACCTGATTAAAAAAGACGGCCTTTCCTATTACTAACCGTCTTGTAAATAACCAAGCGTCTTATATATAAACTCTAGAACCTAAAAAACCTTAAAAAGCGGGTATTAGGGGTCTAGAGATATTCTGGGGTCAATCCCATGTCCCTCACCCTTACCAATCTAGAACAGGTGCAAAAAGAGCATTCGGATTGGCGATTAGAGCTGGTCGATGGGAACATCATTGCTATGGGACCGTGTGATGATACCTCGAGCGAGATTGGTATAGAGTTTGCCGCACAACTCCGTAATTGGGTTAAGCCTTGCAGACTCGGGCGAGTATATGACTCTAGCGGTGGCTTCATTCTGCCGAATACAGACCTACGTGCCCCTGATGTCTCCTTTGTTTTGGCAGAGCGAATCAAGCGCGGCAATCGTAATTTTGTACAACTAGTGCCGGATTTAGTGTAGAGATCAAATTCAAGACCGACCGCATTCCAGCTCTGTACCAGAAAATTCAGGACTCCCTACAAATGGGAGCACAAGTCGGCATTCTCATTGACCCAGACAAGCTAAGCGTGACCATTTATCGCCCTGTAGGTACGCCTACCCTGGTGCAGAACGATGATGTCCTCACCTTGCCTGAATTGCTCCCCAGTTGAGAACTGCTGATTTTTGAACTCTGGCCCCCCGTGTTCGAATAAAGTCTGAGGGACAAGAACTCAGAGACAGGACCAGCTTGATCCCCTGTCTATTTAGCGCTTCCACTTAAATAAACTCCAAGGCAACCCTGGAGCTAACTCCGGAAAGTAGTAAACAAGTTGGATCATTTAGGTAAAATCTTTAGGTTTCATACCCCATGCCACAGAAGCTCTGCTCTAAGATGCTTGGGGGCAAATTGCTTATTGACTTGTCAACTCCTGTCCAATACCTAAAGAGGTCCGCGCAGCATGTTCAACGGTGCAGGCAGCACAATTGAGGCCATCCAGGCTAGAGAAATCCTGGACTCGCGGGGAAGACCCACGATTGAGGCAGAAGTCTATCTCGCCAATGACATTGTGGGGATCGCTCAAGTTCCGAGTGGTGCCTCGACCGGCAGTTTTGAAGCTCACGAGTTACGGGATGGTGACAAGAGCCGTTACAGTGGCAAAGGCGTTCTGCAAGCCGTTAAGAACGTCGAAGAAGTGATTGCTCCTGCCCTTCAAGATTTTGATGTGCTCCATCAAGAGCAACTCGACCGGCGCATGATCTCCCTCGACGGCACCCCCAACAAATCCAACCTGGGTGCAAATGCCATCCTTGCCGTTTCCCTGGCCGCAGCCAAAGCAGGCGCGCTCACGCTGGATCTTCCCTTATATCGCTACCTCGGCGGTCCATTGGCCAACCTGCTGCCAGTGCCCCTGATGAACGTGATCAACGGCGGCTCTCACGCCGACAACAACGTTGATATCCAAGAGTTCATGATTGTGCCGGTTGGCGCACCCAGTTTCAAAGAAGCACTACGCTACGGCGCTGAAGTTTTTGCTTCCTTGCACGATGTGCTTAAGGCCAAAGGTCTCCTGAGCGGTGTGGGCGATGAAGGCGGCTTTGCACCCAACTTGGGATCAAACCGAGAAGCGCTAGATCTCTTGCTGACCGCAATTGAGAAGGCTGGCTATAAACCCGGTGAACAAGTCGCTCTAGCTCTGGATGTCGCCGCCACTGAGTTCTACAAAGATGGCAGCTACACCTACGATGGCGCCCCTCACACACCTGCTGAGACGATCAGCTATCTCTCAGAGTTAGTGAGCAGCTACCCCATTGTCTCAATTGAAGATGGCCTGTCAGAAGATGACTGGGAGAGCTGGAAATCGCTGACCAACGCCATCGGCGATCGCGTGCAACTGGTGGGCGATGACCTGTTTGTGACCAATAAGGTTCGCCTGCAACAGGGCATCGAATCGGGTGCAGCCAACTCGATTCTGGTCAAGCTCAATCAGATTGGTTCGCTCACCGAAACCCTAGAGACTGTAGACCTGGCAACTCGCAGCCGCTACCGCTCGATCATCAGCCACCGCTCTGGCGAAACCGAAGACACCACGATTGCCGATTTGGCCGTCGCCACTCGTGCGGGTCAAATCAAGACTGGCTCGCTCTGCCGCAGCGAACGAGTTGCCAAATATAATCGCCTCCTGCGGATCGAAGACGAGCTGGGTGAGCAGGCCGTGTACGCGGGTGCAGTCGGACTCGGCCCGAAGCTGGTATAGTCCCGCTGTTGTTTGCACTCAACCCCTGTGGATCCTGAGGCTTCCTCCCTAGAGCTGGCGAAAACCCTGCGTGCTGTGCTCCGTTTAGGCGTGCTGATGTTGCGGGGTGGTTCGTCCAGCTTTCGGGTCGAGCAAGCCATGTCCCGTTCAGCGCAAGCAATGGGTGTTGAGCGGCTCGATGCTTACGTTACGCCCACGGGCATTATTGCCTCGGCCTATCAAGCCCAAGCCCATCAAACCCAGATCGCTCGGGTACGCGGCCTAGGTGTGGATATGAACCGCATCAGCATCCTGGAGTTCTTGGCGCTGCACATGCCACCGGCCTTTGAGCCGGAGCTGTTGGAGACGATGCTCGACAACGTGGAGCAACTGCCGCCGGTCTACCCGCCAGTGGTTCTGATCCCAGCGGTGGCTATTGCCTGTGGTGTGTTTGCAATTATCCAGGGCGGCAGTTGGCTGGAGTTTGCAGCCGCTGCCTCAGGTGCTGGTGCGGCCCAGTCGGTACGCCTACGCCTGCAAGCTGCTAAGTTCAACCCGATTCCGATTACGGTTGTTTGCGCGGCCATTGCCACAGCGATTAGTTATCCTCTGGTCCTGGCTCTGGGTCTGTTGGCCACGAAGCTCGGGCTTGGTGCGGTTGTGCCCCGGTTGGCGGTCATTTCTTCGGTCCTGCTGTTGGTACCGGGTATGCCACTAGTAACGGCGATGCTCGACCTGACACGACTAGATCTGGTTTCTGGTGTAACTCGCTTCGTTTACGCGTTGCTACTGCTGATCAGTATCGGCATTGGTATTTTGCTGGTCCTGGGTTGGACTGGCTTCACAATTGTGTAGCAGGTGCAAGCCAATGGCCCTCAATCTGAATACAGTGCTGGTTCAGGCATTGCTGGGCTTTGTTTCTACAGCCGGCTTTGCCATTCTGTTCAACGTGCCGCGTCGAGCTTTGCTGATCTGTGCGCTGATTGGCACCCTGGGACATGGGTTGCGCTTCGTGTTGATTAGTCTAGGGGTTGTGCCTGAGGTTGCAACCTTTTGCGGGTCTCTCTGCGTGGGACTGGTCGGTGCTTGGCCTGCCCACAAGCTGAACTTACCCCGCATCGTTTTCACCGTCACCGGCATCATCGATCTGGTGCCCGGCATCCCGGCTTATCAAGTTCTGGTTTATTTCAGTCGCAATGATATTGCTGGCGGGTTAGAGAGCGCAGTCAAGGCTGGACTAATCACCGGCGCGATTGTGGCTGGCTTGAGCACGGCCCGAATTTTGACCGACCGGCAATGGAGCCGCAGCGATAGCACTCATGCCTAAATTCATGTCTAATTCTTAAAGTCAAATACCGGCTAGTCGTAAATTTGCACTAGTAGGTCACTGAGCAGAACTGGACAACTTAAACTCATCAAACTTCACCACTTCGGAGTCTGGCTTCCGTGTGTCAAAGCGGTAGCTGCTCACCGTGCCAGTGCTAGTGTCTAGGATGCTAAAGGCGGTGATGTCGTTGCTAGAGAGATAAGGCAGGGGCTGACCTTCGTCGTCTAGTAAGGGAGCCAGCGTGGGCACAACTGGCTCTAAGCCATTGGGATCGCCAGTGGCAACGTAGTTGGGGCTATCCCCCGGTGGCACAGGTCGCTTGCGAGCGCCCACGTAAGCGCCGTAACTATTGCCCACGTTCGAGGACTCCAGGAAGTTCAGGCCAGCAGGACTGACAAAGCGGTTCCAGATGTGGGTGTGACCGTAGAGGACCAGTTGTGCCCCAGCTGACTCTAGTAGCGGCACGACATCGCGGATCAAATAGTCCGCTTGCCTGGGGTACTCGTAACGGATGGCCTTGATGCTGCCGTTGGCCTCCCGCTCGATCTGCTGCACGGGGTCGGTGTAGGGTGGCACGACGTTATCGCCCAGCGAATGGGGCGGATGGTGAAACATCACCAAGCGGTACTTAGCCTGCTGAAATTCGGGGCTGTTCAGCTCCTGTGCCAGCCAGTTGTACTGCGTGCTGCCCTTAGCAATGGGTTCAAAAATCAGATGGCCATAGCCCCAACGCTGCGGTTGCTGCACATCTTGAGGGCGTTCCTGGTAGCGACCGGCGTAGTTGGCATGCAGGTCAGGAGTGCGCCAAATTGTCGTGGCATACAGCACCACCAGACGCACATCACCAAAACTGACCGCGTAGTAGCGCTGGTTGCCGGTCTCACTCTGGGGCAGGCTGAACAGTTCCTCGTAGCTGTCGGTGTTGAACGAATGATCCTTAAGCCAGCGCTGGTAGGCTTGCGGTTCCTGCGGTGCGGCTGGATAGATCTTGGCTGCGATTTGGCGAGGAAAGGCATCGTAAAACTGGAGATTGAGACTTTTCTCAGTTGAGAAGCGGCCCATGACCTCGTGATTGCCAATAGCGGTGAACAGAGGCGCGTGCTGAATCAGGGCTCCACCGCGATACAGAGTTTTGACGCCGTCACGCGTCAGTTCGTATTGGGCGCGTCCTTGCAAGTTGGCAAAGAAGGCATTACCGCGGTTATCGTCAAACCACTCGGAGGCTCGGTCTGGCACGTTCACCAGATCGCCTGCCAAAAACACAGCATCCACCTGGCCCACGGTTTCAACCACCTTTTGTAGGTTGGCAGGCACTAGGGGCATCAGTTGGTGGTCGGAGGTCAGCAGAATTTTGAGCGGCGTACTCGGTTTGGGTTGAGCGCTGAGGCTGAACACCTCGCTGCTCACGGCTTGCCCATCCTCCCGCACACTCGTTACTCGATAGGGCAGGCGCACACCTGAGTTCAAGCCGGTCACCTCCGCCTCGTGTCGCCACACTGGACGCTCAACGGGTTGGCTGTAAACCTGGTCAGACTGGTTCTGCTCACCTACCTTCGAGTTCTGGTCCTCGCGGCTGCGGCTGAGCTGACGAGTTGTCGCCTTGGCAGTTTGTTCGAGCTTGGGGCCATAAGCCACGTTGTGCGTCGAGCCTGCAAACTCAGTGAACCAGACCACCCGGACTGAGTTGGTGTTGGGTAGTTGCAGGAAGGGATCGCTCAGCAGTTGGGGGCCGGGAGCATTTTGGGCCTGGGTCATCGCGCTTAAGCAAACCACAGTCAGCAGGACGGCTACCAGTATGGCGCGTCGGGTCCAAGGGTGGAACAGTTGCATGAGGCTGCGAGTGGAATACAAACGCGAGAGACGCAGACTTCTGGTAAAAGTTCGCCGATTTTTAAAGTCTGCCAACTTGGTTTAGGTAGCCCTAACCCTTAGGCCACAAGTTTTTACTGTCCTGTCTAGGCCGACTCCAGTTGAGGCTGTTTTTGCTCTCCTAGCAGGTGGCTGATCCCTTGCTTCACAAAGCCTTGCAGAAAGGCGGTGCGCTGATTTTGCGCGAACAACTCTTGCAATTTCTGGCCCAGAGTTCGCTCCGTGCAGTCCTGCTCTTGCTCCAGACAGGTCATAAAAGACAAGGCACCTAGATGGCTGAGATAGGCGGCACTCAGCCCTTGCATGACACCACCGACTGCATAGGTTGCCACGTTGCTCTTGAGCAAGGCACTGATGCCCTGAGTCGAGAGTTCGACTAAGCCCAGCTTCAGCATCAGCACACCTAAAGTCTTAGCCAACGGTTGTGCTTGCTGCAAACTCAAGGGCCGCTCGTAAATCGCGGCGATCTCCAGCAACATCTGAGCGTTGATCGCGGCAGTTGCCAACAAATCCAGGCCCGGCAATGGATTGGCGAACACCGCAGCGGCGGTTAACCACTGGTAGCGCTCAATCACAACTTGAGCTTGGCTACGACGAACCTGATTAAGACGATCTTGGGCCGTCAGCCGTAAGCTCTGGGCCTGCTGCAAGGCATTGCCTAGCTTCAGACGTTCGCTCTCCTGGCTCAGCAAGGGGGCCAGATAGGTTTGCAGTGTTGCAATTTCAGGCTTGGCTTCTTCAAACCACTCTCGCACCGAGCCATCAGCGTGATGCTGGCGAACCTTAACTGGATTGGGAGCTGCTGCAACGCTGACCACAGTCTGGACCGATGGCAGAGTTTGGCTGAGCTCGCGCAAATGCGCTAAAACCTCGTCCTGGTCGGCAGGCTGGTAGCGGTCGCTCTGGTTAAGAACTAGTACCGTTGGTCGATTACCAGCGCTCAAATCATTTAGGCGTTGAAATTCACTTGCGCTCAGGTCCCCTGCGGTCACAAATAACAGCAGGTCGGGACTTGGTATGGAAATTGGCGTAGTCTCTGTCGTTTCTTCCAGCCAAGCGACCCCCTGGCTATTTGGAGCCAGGGCGGCGATTAGACTACTCTTCCCTGATTTCGCTGGACCTGCAACACCAATTCGCAACTCAGACCGCGTCAGTTCCGCTCGAATCGCGGTTGCCTGAGCGCACAGTTGCTCCGCTGTCGTGGCTTCTAACTTGTGTGCCAGAGTTTCCGCTCTGCAAACTTCCTGCTCTACAGCAGCCGTGCTGAGGACAAGGGCTCCCCCGCGCGGTACTGTCTCAGGTTTGCTGTCACGGAGCCAGAAGTAGCCTCCCAGCACCAGAGCGAGCAGGCTCAGGCTGCCCCAGATGTTGAGGATGAGATCAGAAGCAAACCAATCGCCCAACAGTGCGACCCCGCCAACCAGGACAAGGCCACTGCCGAGCCACCGACCTTGAACAAAAGGTGAGGGCGCAGGAGCAGACATAGGAGTTCAAGTTCTGTAACCCTTATTACCCCTAAATTGTAAGGGCCAAAGACTCAACTCAAGACCGGCGGCAAGGTTTCGCTAGATTCTGCCAGCAAATCAGGGTCATAGCTGTTACGCCGCTCCAGATCAGCACCTAGATTACGTAGCTTCTGTTCCAGACGGTCGTAACCCCGGTCTAAGTGATGCAATCCAGTCATCGTGGTTTCGCCCTGAGCGGCTAAGCCAGCCAACACCAAAGATGCTGAAGCTCGCAAGTCAGTCGCAACCACAGGTGCGCCCGACAGGAAGGGCACGCCCCGCACAATCGCGATGTTATTCTTCACCCGAATATCGGCGCCCATGCGATTCAGCTCAGCGAAGTGGCGCAGGCGGTTTTCGAATACTGTCTCGGTAACCACACTATTGCCCTCCGCCAATGCGAGCAGGGCCATAAACTGCGCCTGCATATCTGTGGGAAAGCCAGGGTAAGGCAGGGTTTCTAAGTCAGTTGCCAGAGAGCGTTCACCGGGGCTAATCAGCAGCCGATTGGGTGCAGTGCTACGAATGGTCGCCCCCATCGCTTGCAGCTTGGCGATCACGGCAGTGAGATGCTCCGGCACCACGCAAGACAGCTCTAGCTCAGAGCGTGTAATCGCTCCAGCCACCAAAAAAGTTCCGGCCTCAATGCGGTCTGGAATAATCGAATACTCAGCCCCATGCAGTTGAGGAACGCCTGAAATCACAATCGTGTTGGTTCCCGCTCCCTCGATCTGAGCGCCCAAAGCGCGGCAGAAGTTAGCGAGGTCGACCACTTCGGGTTCCCGAGCTGCATTTTCAATCAGCGTCTCGCCCTCTGCCAGCGTTGCAGCCATCATCAGCGTCTCGGTTGCGCCAACGCTGGGATAATCCAGGTAAATTCTGGCGCCCTGCAAGCGCTTCCCTTTCTTGACGCGAGCATGCACCAGGCCATGCTCGATCTGAACTTCTGCTCCCATGGCTTGGAGACCTCGCACATGCAGGTCCACCGGACGCGCGCCAATTGCGCAACCACCCGGCAGAGGCACCCGCGTTTCTCCCAGCCTGGCCAACAGAGGACCAATGGCAAAAAAGCTGGCACGCAACTGGCTGACTAGCTCGTAAGGCGCGTCGGCTAGCGTGATGTCCCGAGCGTCAATTTCCAGACTGCTGCCATCCCGCCGGATAGCAACGCCGAGCGTTGCCAGAATCTCCAGCATGCAGGCGACATCGACGAGGGAAGGAATATTGTGCAGTCGGCAGACCCCTGGTGCTAGCAGCGCCCCTGCTAGAATCACCAGCGCCGAATTTTTGGCTCCACTGATCGGAACACATCCTGATAGCCGAACTCCGCCTCGAATGTGCAGAACGGCCGTATTGGCTTCAGGGGAAGCAGCAGAGTCTGATAGGCTAAACAGCGACTTAATGGCTCTACCCTCGCGCGATTGCAATCTGGAGAATAGCCCAGCTCAAAACCTTAAAATTTGGCTAATTTCAGCAGGTTATGGCTAGGCAGTATCTGAATACTGAACTGAATATGACCCACTGTAGGCAACCTCACATCTAGTGATTGACAGAATTCTTTTTTTCAGGCAGGATTAAAGACTGCAATGAGTGAATGCCTAAAAGGCAAGCTTTAATACTCAAAGCACTTTCTGCGGAACTGGCGGAATTGGTAGACGCGCTAGATTCAGGTTCTAGTGTCTGCAAAGACTTCCGGGTTCAAGTCCCGGGTTCCGCATCTTAATTTTTACGGGCACGATCGTCGTGTCCGTATTGTTTTTTGTCCCATTTTATTCACTCCACGCTCATTGCTCGACCGTGATCACCAGTTCACAGAACCCGCTTGTCAAGCGACTGCGTAAGCTGAGCCGAGCCAAAGACCGAGCCCGCGAGGGGTTACTACTTCTAGAGGGCACCCACTTGTTGGAGGAGGCTCTGCGCGTGGGCTGGCCCCTAGAGATTGTGTGTTACACCCCAGACTGGGCACAGGCTCACCCTGAGCTGCTGAGCACGATCGAGCAGCAAGCGGAGATGAATTGCCAGGAATGCTCCCCTGAGGTGGTTGCTGCGATCACCACGACTGTCAGCCCCGATGGCGTTGTAGCAGCTGCACAGCGCGACTGGAGTGGACGTCCAACCCTGGCAGCAAAGTCCCTGACATTAGTACTGGAAACCCTGCAAGACCCCGGCAACTTGGGCACGATCATTCGTACAGCGGCAGCGGCGGGCAGTGATGGTTTGCTGCTTAGTGCTGACAGCGCCGATCCGGAAAACCCTAAGGTGTTGCGGGCTTCAGCTGGAACCTGGTTTCACTGTCCCATGCAACGAGTGACGGTCTTGAGTGAGACCATCCAAGCGCTCAAAGCTCAGGGTATGCAAGCCATTGCCACTTTGCCCACTGCGCCTTTGACTTACTGGCAGCAAGATTTACGCCCCCCAACACTCATTCTGTTAGGCAATGAAGGGGCTGGTCTGTCACCCGAGTTGATTGACCTAGCCGATCACCAAGTCAGCGTGCCTCTCAGCCCTGGTGTGGAATCCTTAAACGTCGGCATTACAGCCGCACTCCTGCTTTACGAAGCCAGACGCCAGCGCAGCTTTTAGGAGGTCGCCTAGGTTAAGCCCCCTCTTCCAAATCCGCTTGTTCCGCCAGCGACTGCCAGCCTGGCGACCAGAGCGCACGGTTTTTGAGGGTGCGAGCATTCAACCAAAAGCGTACCGACTCATCGCAGGCGGCAACTAATTCGGCAAATATCAAGTTGCCCTGATTTTTGCGATTAGCCACCCGGAAATGCCGCCAGCCCAAGGTATCAACCCGAGCCGTCCAGCGAGAACCTACTAGGTGAGGGAGTTTCTGTTTACGTGCAGGCATAAAGAACAGGCTAAGGCTTGAGAGCCAGTTCCAAACCTAGTTGCGCCAGCAGCCGAGGCAGATCGAAATGCTGTGCCATCAGTTGCTGGATGCACTGGACTTTAGCGGTTTCGTTGACTCGCACCTGACCAAAGGTGTGCTCAGCAATCGCAACAGTGGTTAGCGTGTCGTGGTCTACCGAAAGGATTGGAACCTCTAACTCCTCTGCCCGTTGCAAAATTACGGCAGGTGGGGGCAGGTGGCCGGTAAGAATCAGGCAGTGGGTCGAGGTTTCTAGCGCCGCAAATTGGATATCAGTGCGGTCACCCCCTGTCACCACAGCTTTATTGTTGGCGCGGCGGAAGTATTTCAAGGCTGAGCTGACATTCATGGCACCAATGGTCAGGTTCTCGACCATCAGATCCAAACGGTCACCACAGCAGAGCACCTCTGCATCTAAGTGGCGCACCAGTTCTGCCACACTGACACTGCGCAAAAGATTGTTGGCGGGCAAGACTCCTAAAACCGCGATCCCCTGGCTCTCCAGGAAGGGCTTGACGGTATTCTCGACCGTGGACAACTGGTCAGGGGGAATGTCATTGATGACAACACCTAACAGTTGCTCTCCCATCTGCTGTTTAGCTGCTAGTAATGGGTCAACCGTCCGACTAATTGTGCGGAAGCGGGACACTAGTAGCACTTGAGCCTGGAGCCTAGTTGCCACCTGAGACAGCGATAAGTCAAACAGACGCCCTTCGTCTAAGTCACCAGGGCCTTCCATCAGAACTAAATCGCCATTTAACTGCTCTCCCCATGACTCCGCTAGCCTTTGAGGGTAATCGGCATGGTCTTGACCTTGCAGCTGAGCCGTGATCGCTGCCTCATCCAGGTTTAGAACTGTAGGCCGAATCCGCTCTGGCCCCAGATTAAGGATGGTGGTCATAAAGAGGACATCCTCTTCAATCAGAGGTTGTCCAAACTGGCTGCTTGGGCTTTTTTGGCTTTGAAAGCAGGTGCCCAAGGGCTTGCCATAGGCAAAGTCAATGCTTTGGTCTTGTAGCAAACTAGCCAAACCTAGAATGACAGCAGACTTACCGCTATAGGGTTCGGTCGAACCGATCAGTAGGTGGCGTTGCAATTTTTGGGGCACTTTCGGTAGATTTCTCCTCAGGCAGGGCTAATGCCGCTGACACAGCGATTGCTTACACATTCTAATGACTACGCAGACCCCCTTTGGGTATCAAAAGTTTCCAGCTTCTGCCGCAGCCATGCTGAAGTGCTAGTTGTCAGCACCTCAGCATGTCTCTAACTAGCTTTTCTAGTCGTCCATATGTAGGAGTTTGCGGTAAAACGTTTTGGAAAAGTCAGGCGCATTGCCACGCTTAAGCGTTTGGATGACATCAATGAGAAAGCCTACGTACTCGAAGTTAGACATCGTCACTTCGTAGCTCAACTCAGAGCTGCCATCAAACTGAATGCGGCAGCGCGTTAAGTCAGCGGGCAAGCTGGAAACGTTCCAGGTGGCCAGGAAGGGGATGCCCTCACCCCCCTCAATGTCTCGTCGACCTTCCAGAAGACCCTTCTGGTAGAGACCAATGGCGAAGGGAAGCAAACTACGCTTAGTGCCCTGAGAGTAATAGGGCATGTAGACGTTTACATCTTTCGGCGCAGCAGGTTGAAGATCAATCGTCGGGGTACTCATCGAGAGCAGGTCCTCCAGTGGTGTCCTCAGGATTCCCGTTCTTCCTGGCAGAACTCCTCTGTCCCACGTGGGATGTCTTCAATGAGGCTGCCCCAACGAAACCACCCAGTGAGTACGAGAGGGAACAGAACGGGGTCCACATCTTTAAGGTTACGCCCTAACACTAAGCTCGAAAGCTCTTCAGCTTAGGCCAGGGCTAATCCCATTCAGTACAGATCTGAGACCTCCCAGTCTGTAGCTCAGATCACAGGCTCAGCTTGAAAGGCTTAGCTTGAAACAGTTCTTAGCTTGAAACAGTGATTGAGGTGTTGGTCGAAGTGTTTGTTGAGGCAGTTTGGCCGAACTCTACTCCTCAATGCCCGGTCAGGGTAAGTGAAGTGCAATGCTAATGATCCCGCAAGTGATCCCAGAATACTGGGGAGTTTGGCAACGTTGGCTACAATGAGGCTGCACTGGCCTTTACGAAGCCGGGGGCAACGACATCCAGAATCTACATCAGCCTTAAGGGTGATGTGGGTCGAGCGTTACCGTTAGCTTCGAGGCAAGCCCTCCCTCGGTGGGGTTGACCATCTGGTGTTGTGAGTTCCCATGGTTTGAGTAAGGCCTAAGCCGTTACTGGTGGTTGAATCAGGGAACCTATGCCGGAGAATGCCTGGCCCGATAAGGCTGCTGACTACGCGTCTGTTCGTGAATCGTCCGAGCTGGACTTTGAAAGTGGGACAGAGCGCCGCCGCTTTAAGGCTGCCTTTGCGCTTCTAACTGTTTGGGGAGCGGTAGGTCTGCTCCATCTGCTGTCTTGGGGCTACTGGTTCGTATTGAGCCTCACGGCGATGATGACAGCCTACTCAGTGCGGCTATGGCTGGTACGTCCCCTACTGCGGCCATCGCCTCTACCGGATGATCCTGATACCTGGCCTTTCGTCTCGCTCTTAGTTGCAGCTAAGGATGAAGAAGCGGTTATCGGCTCGCTGGTTAAGCGTTTGTGCGAGTTGGACTACCCAGCCCATCGTTACGAGCTTTGGGTGATTAATGACAACAGTTCGGATCGCACCCCGCAAGTTCTAGACCGCTTGGCTCAGGAATATGACCAACTGAAGGTACTGCACCGTTCGGCAGTAGAAGCTCGGGGGGGCAAGTCAGGCGCACTCAATCAAGTCTTGCCTCTGTGCCGGGGCGATATTGTTGCGGTCTTTGACGCCGATGCTCAGGTATCTGAGGATCTGCTGCAGCGTACCCTACCCCTGTTCAACCGGCCTCAAGTGGGTGCGGTACAAGTGCGCAAAAGTATCGTGAACGCGGACACCAACTTCTGGACGCGGGGGCAGCAGGCTGAGATGGCATTGGACGGCTTCTTCCAGGAGCGACGGATCTGGTCCGGCGGGTTAGGGGAGTTGCGTGGCAATGGTCAATTTGTGCGTCGCCAGGCCCTGGAAGACTGCGGCGGCTGGAACGAAGAGACAATCACCGATGATCTAGACCTGACCCTGCGGTTGCACCTAGCCAAATGGGATGTTGATTTTCTGCTCAATCCAGCGGTATCGGAAGAAGGGGTAACTCGGGCACTAGCGCTCTGGCACCAGCGTAGCCGTTGGGCTGAAGGTGGTTATCAACGATATCTCGACTACTGGCGCCTGATCATGTCAGGGCAGTTAGGGCCTCGGAAGACCGTCGACCTGCTCATGTTTTTGGTGACTCAGTACCTTCTGCCCACAGCAATGGTGCCCGACACGCTGCTAGCTGTCGTGCGCAACCGTCCGCCTCTGCTGGGGCCTGCTGAGTCTCTGGGCTTTATCCTGTCCCTGGTAGGTATGTTTATCGGTCTGCGCCGCATTCAAAAAGCAACTCAGCCTATTGCTAACCGCTCTGTGCCAACTGCCCTGATGCAGACTCTGCGCGGTACAGTCTACATGCTCCACTGGCTACCCGTGATGGCCAGTACCACGGCTCGGATGTCAGTGCGGCCTAAGCGCCTGAAGTGGGTGAAAACGGTTCACGAGGGCATGGGTCTGGAAGATGATCCAACTGACGAACTCTGGTTGGATGTGCCTGGCGGCTAGTGCGGCCCCACACGACGCTGGTTCTAGCCATGAGTGCCGATGGTAAATTGTCGGCTGCTGCTGGTGAGGCTGCTCGCTTCTCATCGGCAGCCGATCTAGCTCACTTAGAGGCGCAAGTGGCGCAAGCGGACGCAGTCCTGATTGGTGCCGGAACGCTGCGGGCCTACGGCACTACGCTTTCGGTTCGTGACCCAAAGCTTCTGGAACTGCGTCGAGCCCAAGGGCGCTCACCACAGCCCGTCCAAATTGCCTGCTCCGGCTCCGGCAATCTGGACCGCAGTTGGCGTTTCTTTCGGCAGCCTGTACCCCGCTGGTTACTAACTACTGAAGCTGGGGCAAAAAATTGGCAAGGTCAAGCTCAGTTTGAGCGGCTGTTGCTGCAGAGAGCCGATCACTTGAATTTCACTGTGGCCTTAGAGGAGTTGTACCAACTTGGCCTCCGACGACTGGTTGTTTTGGGCGGGGGCATTCTGGTCTTTTCTCTGTTGGTCGAAGACCTAATCGATGAGCTTTGGCTCACAGTTTGCCCGCTGCTGCTCGGGGGCGCAATGGCTCCCACTCCCGTGGCAGGCTTTGGCTTCGGTGCGGCACAAGCCCCGAGATTAGAACTGCTCAGCGTTGAACTTCTGGGCGGACTGAGCCAACCTTCCAGCCAAGCCTCTAGCCAAACCTTAGAACAACCGATGGGCCAAGAATTGCTGCTTCACTATCGAGTTTTGCGGGACTGATATGGGATTGAACTGATGGACCTAATTGAGATTTTGCGTGAGGACTATCGTCGCTTCCCCGCTGATCAGCACTATGAGTGCTACGCCGAGGATGTGCTGTTTAAGGACCCACTCACCCAGTTCAGAGGACGAGAGCGCTACCGCCAGATGATTCAATTCATCGGTTTCTGGTTCAAGCAACCGCGCATCGAGCTACACGACATTCAACAAACAGGAGCTCAGATCCGTACCGAGTGGACTTTGAGTTGGTTAGCGCCTCTGCCTTGGCGACCGGCCATTGCAGTCCGGGGTTGGAGTGAGTTGCAGCTCGACGTTCAGGGCCTCATTTGCTCCCATATCGATTACTGGTCTTGTTCGCGGCTGAATGTCTTGCAACAACACTTGCGTATACACAAGTAGTGAAAAGCAGACGCCATGAATTTTGATACTGCCAGAGCATTCTTAATCCGTCAGGCTGCCTGTGCACCATTGAATGGCAGTGGCCTACAGGATCATCAAATGCTCTTGAGCCGGATTCGTCGCGGCTTACCGCCGCTCCCTGGCCAGATGACCTCAATTTTGCTAGCGCTGAAGGTTGTGTTTGAGGGGTTACGGGGACAAACGCACCTGGATCGACTGTTGGTTATGGCTCTTCATACTCTGGCAACCGAACCATCGCTACAGTTGCAGCAGCGATATCCAGCTCAAACTTGGCCGCCACTCTTGGATGATGATTTGGCGCAGGTCACTAGAGCTGTCGAAAGTATCTTTGCCGACTCCTGGCATTCTGGTCTGACGACCTGGCAGACTCCAGTTCAAGCTTCAGCTCAAGCCCCAGCCTCGGTTGAGGTGTCGTGAGCCAAGACTGAGAGCTGTCAAATGTCAACATTACCTCATCAGAATCGTCCTGATTCGTGGGGATCACTCTATTGATAGATTGCGCTTTTAAAAAAGTTGATAAATGCGACTGAAACCCTGTGAGCTTCTGCAGAAATCTGTAAACATGGAGTAGTGAGGAGACAGCCCAACGGGCTGGGAGTGCATGCAATCTCTGCGTCGCTGGTGGGGCCGCAACAGTTTAGCTCTTGCGCTAGCAGCTGCTAGTTTGAGTGTGGCGTGGGCCATCCGGCAAACCCACGGAGCTCTGGTAATGGAGCTTTATCAAGTGATAAGTCAGCCTCTTGGGATGACTTACACGCAAACCGATCGTTTAACTGATGCCCGAGTTCGAGAGCTTCAATTTCGTTTGACCGAGTTAGAGCGTCAGAATGAGTCGCTGCAAGGACTGCTGGACTACAAACCTTTGCGCTCAGGTGCAGGGATTGCAGCGCCAGTTATTGGTCGCAGTGCAGATCACTGGTGGCAACAGATCACCCTGGGCCGTGGTCAACAGGAAGGCATTCGGCCTGGGAGTGTAGTGGTGGGACCAGGAGGTCTGGTGGGACGGGTCACTTCTGTGTCGCCCAGCACTAGCCGCGTTTTGCTGATTAGCGATCCCTCCAGCCAGGTTGGTGTTGTGATCACTCGCAGCCGTCATATGGGGGTGCTGCGGGGCAAAGCGGGTAATCGGGCTGTGATCGAGTTCTTCGATAAGGACCCAGATGTGCGGCGCGGCGATGTGGTCATGACCTCATCCTTGAGCAGCCTCTTTCCCTCTGGGATTGCGGTAGGTCGGGTGGAAACGCTGAATTTGGAAAAAAGTCCAGCGCCTGAGGCCCAAATCGAGTTGTCAGTACCTATTAGCTATCTGGAGTGGGTGATTGTTTATCCCGGTCGGCCTCAAGGGCGGTAGCTAAGGGCAGTAACATAGTTCATTCGTGTTCCTAGCTCCTGTCTCAACCCAGAAAATCAGAACTATGGCCCGACCTGCCCCTTTTCCCATACACCAGCGCATTGAGCAGCTTTCCCCTGGGGGGCGCTACTGCCTCAATGCGCTGGTGTCGGCGGCTAGTGTGCTGCTGTGTCTCCTGGTGTTGCATCTGCGCTTGCCAGGGATGGAGCTGGCTGGCATTGGTCCCAACTGGTTGCTAATTTGGGTGGTTGCCTGGAGTCTCAAGCGCCCGATGGTTGAGTCAGCAGCAGCCGGAGTTGTCTTGGGCTTTCTTCAAGATGGGCTGACTATGGCTGAGCCGACCCATGCTCTAGGTTTGGCACTGGTTGGACTACTGACCTCTCGATTGCAAAAGCAGCGGTTTTTGCAGGAGGACTTTATTTCGGTTGCGCTGATTGTGTTTGGTATGGCAGTCGTTGCCGAGACGGTGATGGCGGTTCAGTTTAGTTTCAGCGGGGAACGGAGCCTGGCCGAAATCTGGACTTACCATCAGCAGGTCGCGCTCTCATCGGCGATTCTCAGCAGCCTGTGGGCACCGGTGATGTACTTCCCACTCAATCGCTGGTGGCAGTGGATGGACAACTTGAACCAGCCCTAAGCTCAGCTTTAAGAGAGTTGCAGCTCAAGAAAGTTTTGAAAAACTTGGAAAACAATGCAAGATACCACTGAGTTTTACTGCGCCTACTGTGGGGAGCCGAGCGTTGTTTTTATTGATCTCTCCTCGGGGCGAACTCAGTCTTATGTTGAGGATTGCCAGGTCTGTTGCCGTCCCAATATTTTGTATGTAGAAGTCGATGAGGACAGCTTGGAAATCATCATTCAAACTGAGCCAGAGAGCTAGTTTCGAGAAGCAAGTCTAAGAGCAGATCGAACACTTGATCAATGTCGGCTCAAGACAATATTCTCGCCTGAGATTTGGCAAAACACAGTTCTCTTGCGAGGACCATCCAACTCGAAGAATAGAACCGATTGGTAAGTTCCTAGGGCTAGCTTGCCATCCACAATTGGAATCACTTCACTGGTGCTGAGCATCATAGCCATGAGGTGAGAATGGGCGTTCATCGGTTCGTCTTCAGGTACAACTCGTAAGTGCAGGTCGTTGTGCAAATAGCGTTCTGATTCGGGTGCTAGTTTTCTCAAAAATACTTTGACATCTTCCAGTAATCTCTCTTCGTTTTCATTGATTGCTAAGGCGGTAGTGGTGTGACGAGAGAATACGAGAACCTGGCCGTTCTGAATCGAGGTTGAGGCAATCAGCGCCTCAATCTGAGGGGTAATGTTATAGATGTTGATTCCCTGCTCGGTTTCAACCTCGATCAGCTGGTTAAGAATCGTCACTGGCGCACTCCGACACAGATCTAAATTCTGGCAGATTTTAGGCTGGGGTTTTGCGCTTCTGAGCCGTTACAGCAGCTCTTAACCAACTGCTCCTCATCCCCAGTTTTTGACTGTTATCTCATCTGCTTGACTAGCCTCAGCATTGAGTTGGGGGCAGCAACATTTGCCGTTGGCCATCTGGCATTTTAAGTTAGCGGGCCAACATTGGGTTTCAGGGGGCTATGGTTTGCCGTTGGCGGGTGGACATTTGGTGTTGACGGGCCAACATTTAGTTTGAGGGCGGTGTAACTAAATGTTGGCGGGCAAGCATTTGGTCTGAGAGCCCATTTGGAGGTTTGAGCTGCCTCTCAGCTAGCGGGCCGGGGGCTCAAGGGGGATAAGGCGACAAAATTCTCTCAGTAAAGCTCGAAAAGTAGCAGTTTTACCCGTTTTAGCTTTACTCAAACGATGTGCAGCAGTTTTTTCAACATCTACGGTTGAGAGAATTGTTGCACTTCTTGATGAACGCTGATGCCAATTTGCAAGGCTTCGTTCAGTAAATCGATATATTCACTTGCCTGACTAGTTACTTCCATTGTTTTTAAAGTAGTCAAGTTAGTCTCAATGTTCATTAGAAGATCAGCACGTCGAGCCAAAAAACCACGATTTTGTCGCAGGATTTTCTCGGTCATTAAGCCACAAACTAGACTGTTTCTGGCGATCGTTAGCGCTTCGATCACCTGCTGACGATCCATCTTGTGCGTCTGCGAGCTGCTGATCGCGTCTAGTCGTTCAACGATCGCCACTGCTTGCACAACCTCGTTATATTTATCAACTTCGTCTAGTAAGTGGGCAAGCGGTTTGAGCGCTTTACTTTTGAGTGCCATCGTTACGTTCCAGCCTACGATCGCCACTGTACTGATGCTAAAGCTAACTTGCAAAAACCAAGTGATGGTTGACAAATCATTCACAGAATTAGCGTGATTCCGTACCAGAAGAAGACCGATCGGCAGCGTAAAAATGAAGATTAAAACGAAGATAAAGAGTTGCGTTAGGCAAAAGGAAAGGAAGCGTTGCCAAGTTTTGAAAAGACCGGGGCGATAAGCACCACCGACTATTCCCCCAATAAATAGCTCTGTCACTTCCAAGCCAGTCAGATGCTCTAGCTCTTTCGCTGCGATCGTCAGTTGCTTTAATTCAGGGTTCATGTTAGCCACTCACGTTAGAAAAAAAGGCTAAGGAGCGCATTCCAGACACCTGAAAAGAAGCTTCCTTCTCTAGGACGAAAAAGCTCAAACTGTCCTTGTGAACCGAAGAAAGGACGCAATGTCCAGCCGAGTTGGCTGCCAACGAAGCCATAGAGTATTAGCCAAAAGCGGAGAATACTTTTGCGAACTTTAACGCCCTGATCGCCATCATTATCAGAAATAGGCTTCATTACCTGATAGAGGAAGGCAACGCCAATAATACCTGTAAGGGCAAAGGTTGCCACATTAAGCAACAAGAAAAATGAGTAGTCATTAACAGTAATCAAGAAAAACAAGGTGACGGGAGCAAAGCCGCACAGCAAGATTGCAATCACTGAGACGGCTGTGAGTAAATACGTGAAATGTTGCCCAATCGTCTGTTTAGAGCCAAAGAGCACATTAAAAATGTACAGCGTTGGCAAACAGATGACTAAGGTAATCAGGTATAAAGCGGGTAACTTGATAGCAGAAGAAGCAGCTTGAGGCAGGCTATGATAGGAGCCAATAATTGCTCCATAAATGGCGAAGAAGCATGAACTGGAAATAAGGAGCGCCGCCATTTTGGTTTTTAGCCCCACACCGTCATAAATTTCCGCCAAAAATTCTTTGCGGTCGCGCAATAATGAGATAACAGTTGAGAAATAGTTCATTAGTGAAGCTCCTGCAACGGTGGGATCGAGTAGAACCGATCAGTCTTGGGGCGAATTTCAACATACAACGTGGTTTCCAAGATTTCGGATGCTTTACAGAAAACTCATGCTTCTTATGAAGTGAGGTCTAGCTCTTAGCCCCTGTTCAGCTGAGTTTGCCGCAGTCCCATGGCACGCCACACCCATATAAGGTCTACATCTAAAAAGGTTGCTCTGGCATTTGCTGCCATTGCCTACGGTGAAAAGCCTATGAAGAAGAGTGAATGCTTTCGTTTTGCACCATGCAATTTATTGATCAGGCAGAAGTTCAGGTACAGGCAGGGAATGGTGGTGATGGGCTAGTTGCCTTTCGTCGGGAAAAGTACGTGCCTGCTGGGGGACCGTCAGGCGGTAACGGTGGTCGAGGCGGTCCTATCATTTTTCGCTCAATAGTTTGTCGATCTCTCTGAGAAAGGCTTTTATAACGGGCTAGCCTTCCATTGAGTGATTCCTAACTTTATGGTTCAAGGCGGCTGCCCCTTAGGGACAGGCACAGGAGTGTTCAGTTTTTTAAGTCCTCTCAGCGTTGTTGGCCAACATAGCATAGTCATAAAATTTACCTTCAGAAAAGCTTGCTCTGGTTTTGTCCCATTAAACTCTGCCAATCCTAGTCTCTGCCTTGGTAAATCCCACAATATGACCAAAATTACAGTTGGCAGAACACCGTGTGGCTGGCTTGAAGATGATCAGTGAAGAGCTGGAGCTTGAAAAATCATTGACGTTGGGGAGTTTTACGACAAGCATTGAGCAAATTCGTACCAGACTAAAGGCTTACAACAGCTTGCTGGCTCAAATTGACGTCGCCCAAGCTGAGTTAGTAGAAGAAGAAAAGCGTTTGAAACACATGACCTCCGATATGCTAACGGGGGTTGCTTCTAAATATGGCAAGGACAGCTATGAATATAAGCTGGCAGGAGGCACGCGGCGCAGTGAGCGTAAGCGTCCAGTGCATAAGTCAAAGCCAGTATTGCCAGACTAGATAATGATTGAGGTTAGATGAACCCTGAGAGCGGTTAGTAGTTACACTAGTCGCTCTTTATTCTGCTTAGAATTTTTCGACTCTGAAAATAAACTGTGTCTGAATTGAACTAGGGACAAGGCTTTGAACATCTCGTTCTAGCAATGATATTGGCTTTAAGTAATTGAGAGGCTCCCACCTAGGCTCAATGCTTCAGAATTGGTAGTGGCGCAATATTACACTGATTAAAAACTTGAAGAAAATAGTAATACTCTCAATGTTTTAGGCTCAGCCAACTACCCTAAAGGGGTGCATTCTACCCATCTAGACTCCAGTTATGTTCAACTTGAATTTAAGAGGAGAGTTGTACTGGCATCCGCTCCTGATTGTAGGAATTTACACCTTAAGTTGGTTGATATTGGACCAAGCAACTCTGATGTATGAGACGGCACCTGAGGTTGTGCTCTTCTACCCGGCGTCTGCTCTCCACTTTGTGTTGCTCTTTGTCTTTGGTCTACGCTATCTACCTGCCTTGATTGTCCCTATTCTCATCGATGGTTGGTTGTTGCCACCGATGGATTTACCGCCGCTCATTGTGCTGGTTTATGGGTTGCTAGTCACTTTGATCTACGGCGGTGTTAGCGTTTACCTATTGCGCCATCTACGTATTGACCCCCATTTGAGACGCCTGCGCGACGTGATTTGGTTTGTCCTTTGGGCAACTTTGGGTGCGCCACTGCTGCTGGCGATATTGAGCCTCACGACCTTTGCTCTGGCTGATGTTATTCCCTGGTCAAATTGGGGAGTACAGACGCTGCATTTTTGGGTGGGGGAGAGCGTTGGTGTTGCCTCTCTAGCGCCTTTTTTATTGGTTTGTGTTTGGCCTTGGGCCAACTTTGTAAGGCAGCAGGGATTCTGGCGTTGGCTTTTGAATTTACGCCGCCCCTCAGTGCCGTTGGCTTTGGAACGGTTGGCCCAGGGACTCGGCGTATTACTCGGCACCTGGATTGCCTTTGGCACCCGGTTCAGTGGCTACTCAAACTTCTTATACATCAGCTTTCTGCCAATGATCTGGATTACTGTAGCCTACGGCTTACCGGCTGCTACCGCAGTAATCCTGGTTCTCAATTCGGGTGCAGCCCTGGTTGAGGCATCACAAACTGAACCGCCTAGATTGGGGTTGGAGATGGCTGGATTTCAGTTCTGCATGCTAGCTCTCTCGCAGACGGCTCTACTATTAGGCGCGACTATAACCCGCCGAATGCAGGCCCTTAAACTGATTCAGTCGCAAATGCAAAGGGCACAACTGCTCAACAGAATCAGTCAAGCTTTAAATTCCAGTCTAGATCCAAACCATATTTTGCAGGAGATTGTCCGGCTGACGGGGGAGAACTTTGACGTCGAGCGAGTGATGCTTTATCGCTTGGGGGACGAGCAGATTCGCGTAGTCAACGAGTGGCGAGCTAATGCTGAGGTCGTCTCGGTTTTGGGTTTTGAATGCTCCCTCGCTGAGTGGCTAGATCAGCCTGATCCAGATTCTGACTTGAGGCAACGTCGACCCTTTCAAGCTCGTAATTATGCGGCCATTCCGCATTCTCCCGCTCGTTCGTTACTGATTGAACAGGCAAAAATTCGTTCGATTCTACGGGTGCCTATTTTTATTCGGGACGAGTTCTTTGGTAGTCTGTCACTGCACACCACCATAACGGAACGCAGTTTTAGCCAAGACGAGGTTGATTTATTAGAAGAAATTGCCGACCAAGCAGCCATTGCCCTCTACAACGCCCAAAGCTACGAGTGTCTTGAGCAGCTAGTGCAAGAACGGACGCAGGAATTAGAGCAAGAGAAACTGGTTTCAGAAGTGGCTAATCGTGCCAAAAGTGAGTTCCTCACTAATACAAGCCATGAGTTGCGCACACCCTTAACCAGTATTTTGGGATTCTCGCGTGTCTTGTTGCAACAGGTTTTTGGTCCGCTCAACGAGCGACAACAACGCTACCTCGAAACGGTTCTTGCTTCTGGCGAACATTTGCTGGAATTGATCAACGACCTGTTGGACTTGTCAAGTATCGAAATCGGCCGAGAAGATCTAGTTTTAGAAACTCTGTCAATTCAAGAGGTCTGTCAAAGCTGCTTGTCTTTAATGGAGGAGCGTGCTCAAAGTAAAGGTCTAACGCTGGTCTCTGACATTGCCCCGGAACTGACTACCTGTGTGGCTGACCGACGCCGCTTGCGACAAATCCTGGTCAATTTGCTGGCAAATGCAATCAAGTTTACTGAAACTGGCGCAGTGACCCTGCAAGTTGACCAAACTACAACGACCATTGACTTTAGTGTGCTTGATACTGGAATTGGCATTGCTGAGACAGATCAAGCAACTCTATTTCAACCGTTTCAGCAGTTGAACCAGGGGCTAAACCGACCGTACGAAGGGACAGGCTTGGGCCTGGCTTTATCACAGCACTTGGCTCAGTTACAGGGCGGCAAGATTATACTGCAATCGCAGTTGGGTAAGGGCAGCCGCTTTACCCTGCATCTGCCTAAGCAGTAAGGCAAAAATCGGCACTGGTTAGTTTGAGCAGTGCTTCAGACCCCAAAAGAAGTTTCTAAAAAAGTAGTCAAAAGCACTTGCAAGAGTCGTCCTGTTCTTCTATTCTTTGAACCCAGTCCGACGCGACAAGCACCGTCTAGGGATGATACTGACATCCCTAGGCAGCTAACCCTCAAGCTGAGCAACCCAGCCCGAAGGCTAGAGGGAAGTTTAACACTCCCTAACCCTTCTCACCTTTAGGTCTGTGCAGCCAAAAGGATTGCGGCGAAGGACAGCCGGGGGCAGTGCCTTTACACTGACCCCCCTTCTTCCCCACAGTTTGGAGCATTCATACAATGTGGACTACTTTCGGCTGCGTACCTGTAGGGGGTACTTTCTATCACCTCGGCCATTGCGCCATCAAACTCAGCAACGGTGGTATTAACACACCAGGCAAATTCAAATGGCAAGCAGAATCCGACCATCCTGGCTGGGAGATCTACAACGGCCCTCGCGTCTTTTTCCTTGACGCTAACCAAACCAGCTAGCCTAAGCCGCAAAGATTAGAGCTGTCATCTTCTGTATTTCTATAGGGCGAGAAGACCTCGCCCTACAATAATTCTGTTGAGTAGCTGCCAGTAGCCTCTACTTCCATATCAGGATCTTTGGCAGCTCACCCCAACAGGTTAGTTATGCTGCGGTTTGTGAGTTCTTAGGAGTTCCACCGGACGTTAGCCCCTGCTGCAATATCCATTGCTTCACCCGTAACTCGGTAAGCGTCTGGCGAGCAAAAGAAAGGAACGCCTGCGGCAACATCTTCTGGTTCAATTAAGCCCACGTCCTGAGCGTTGAGGCTATTTCGTAGGTAGTTGTCAATTGCAGCCGGACTGGGATTCTTAGGATCAGCCCAGGTCAATGTTGCCTCATTAATAATCATCGGAGTGCGAACACCGGTTGGATTGATTGCATTCACCGTAATTCCTTCCTTGGCATACTCAACGGCTGCACATTTAACCAGTCCTAGCACGCCCCACTTGGAGGCATTGTAACTAGCAGACTGAGCAGAGCCAAATCGGCTATTGCAGGAGTTAATTACGACAATTCGACCATAACGCCGTTCCCGCATGTGGGGGATGACAGCTTGCATGGATTTCGCAACACCGCTCAAGTTAACAGCAATCACATCATCCCATTCTGCATCTGACATCTCATGCAGCCATCCAAACGTGAGGACTCCAGCATTGGCAACGAGAATATCTACTTTACCGAAGCCATCAATCGTTCGTTTAACAACATTTTCCATTTGTTGTCGGCTGCGAACATCTGCCTGTACTGATAAGGCTCGTACCCCTTGGGCTTCAACTAAGCGGATAGTTTCTGCCATGTCTTGAGACTTTGCCAGTGGATAGGGAACCGAGGTGATTTGGCCAGCAATATCGCAGATGGCAACATCAGCTCCTTCTTTGGCAAGTCGCACAGCAACCGCCCGTCCGATACCTCTAGCTGCACCCGTTACGATTGCCACTTGGCCACTCAGAGGTTTGTTGTTCCTGGTTGGCTGACCTTGATTTTGAGCAACTGTAGCACTCGCTGCCTGCGCCACTGGTTCTGGGGTTGAATCCGTAGCTCTTGCGACTGAAGAGTTCACGGTTGCTCCCAACGCACTTGCGCCAAGGGCTGCACTACTGATTCCCATCGTTTTGAGAAGACGACGGCGTGAGGCACTTTTATTTGAACTGGCTGACTGGATCCAGCTAAATAGATTACCAAGGTTCATAGATAGACTCTTCTAGGTCGTTTGGATCTTGTTACTTGCGGCTTTCGTCGTCTCTATTGCTGGCCCACAAATGCATCATCCCAGGAAACCTTCCGATATGTCTTGAAAGTTCTTGCTCAATTTAAAAGTGTTCTTGCTCAATTTAGAAGCATTGATCAGTGTCATTGATCAGTGCCTTTAACCAGTGACACCGATCAATGACACTGATTAAAGGCAACGAGCAAATGCTTTTGGAGCCATGTCGAAGGCGCGTCGAAACGCGTTGAAAAATGCGTCTGGTCAAAGAACCCTACAGCATGGGCAATTTTTATAAGTAAAGACAGAGCCAGCTGGTGCCGCAAAAAATCCTTGCCCAGGTTTTGAATCGATCAGATTGATCTTGCTCTGTAACGGCATTAGCAATTTTTGTTCACAGTAGGACTTCTCAATAAATACTGACCTGGGATCATTGTGCTGGAGATCTCCCATTTTTCCAGAAGCAATTGCCCTACCCATTGCCTCTCTCAGCCCTATCCCGGCAACAGATGCAGCAACAATAATCTGCTCAGTAGCGCTTCTACTGAAAGAGGTATGTTATGTAACAAAATGTATTTTAAACTACATATACAAGGCTATTGCTGCAACTGCTTGGCTTCCTGAGAACCCAAGCGAGGAGCACCTGATGAGGAGTGTTGAGATGGCACCACACGAAGACCAGTCACTAACCGGTGCCGACGCCTCTGGTAACCTTGGCAGCAAAGAGGAACCTCAATCCGTTCCGCCTCGATCAGTGGGCAACTACAGTGACATCAGCCAGGATCTTCAGGACATGAAGCAGGAGCTTCAACAAACCCGAGGCGAACTTGGTACGATGCGCTCTGATCTCAAACAGACTCGACAAGAACTCGAAGCCACTCGGCAAGCATTTAACAAAATTTTTGAAGAGCTTAAACAGCTCAATGAACCACAGTCTTAGGCTTAGGGCCTACACGGTAGGCCCTAAACTTATTTGATGGAATTCAGCTAGATTGTATGAGAAGGCATCATGTCATTTCAATCTACGCTTTGGAACTAGGGCTCAGAAACATCGGTCGCTTCAGAATTGGAGCACGCTGCTTTCAGCCAGTTCAAAATTAAACTATGTTTTGAATTTTACTATTGAGATGCTTACTTTTTGCCAACGTTTTATCTAAGTTAGTCTTCGTTCTTGAAATGTCTGCTCGCAAGAATCTAGCATCCTCGGCAGTTTTATTTAAGCGGGCTCTCAACTCCGCAATTTCTGATTGCAGCTCCATTTCTCTATAGACTTCGGCTCTGAGCTGGCCCAGGTCTGCTATGAGCTTGAGGAAATTCATCGACCTGCACCCCTCTTCGATTCGGTTTGGGTTCCGCTTACTCTTAACCCTTCCCTAGAGTCCCAGCCAAATCAGGAAGCCTCGTCAGCCAAAAGGAATAGAAAGTATTGAAGAAAACATAAAATTTTAAGGGGATTTGGAAGCTTTCTCTTGTTTTGTTGCCAACACATCATTTGCATCAAGAAGATCCACTATTGAGCCGCTTGAAACACTACTGCTAGCACTTCTACTTCACGAACTCAAGCTGAAATTCCTGTTTCCGCTTGAAGATAAATATTCAAATTCTTTCAACTTAAATCCAGCGTCACCAACAGACCGAAGTGATCGGAAACCTGGTCATTTACCCCACCATCCGCGACCCGTTCTAGGGCCTTCACCCAAGGCTCGACTGTTGCATCTGCCCACACGTAATCAATCCGAATCTGAGGCTGGAAGGACTGAAACGTATAGCCAGGTTCATCGGCGTAAAAGCGCTGCCACTGGTCCTGCCAACCAGCATCTCGCAAGTTCTGCAAGGGTTCAGCGTCCGGTGTGGCGTTGAAGTCTCCCACTAGCAGCTTTGGCCCCGAAAAAGACGCCAAAAAAGGCAACGCCTCAGCAATATTGGCAGCAAACGCAGGTTGGCTGTAGCTGAAGTGAGCATTGAACAGATGCAGCAAACCACCGGCCTGTTCGAGGGCAGTATGCATTACTAGCCGCACTGTAGGATCCGTTCCCGTAGTATCAGCCGCTAGCAAAAACACTTTGGGTGAATCGGCAAAAGGCAGCCGCGACAAAACTGCGAGCCATCCCAACTACTCGTTGAGTGCGGTGTAGTGCCCTGCCAGAAGCTGTGGGGGTAGTCGGTTAGTTGTTGCTGAAGTTGCTCAGCCTGGTGTACAGGTTCGACTGCTGGGTCGTGGCGCACTGCTTGCAAGGCAATGACATCGGGATTGAGTGATTTAATCAGCCGACAGATGCGTTCCCGCCGTTCGTGCCAAGGAGCAACCTCATCTTGGTAGTTCTGAATATTGAGCGTGAGGATGCGCATACCCAGCCTCTAATCTCTTGAAAGACACTTCGAAGAGATTCGGGCAAACTGGCTCTGCAAGCACCCTCCCTTCGGTAGAGGAGATTGGCAAGGCAGTTGGGCATGAGGAATGTGTAAGCAATCCGGCGACAGCGTTGGCGCTCAGCTTTGAACTTATAGCAATCCTGGAGCAGTACTTTTTAACTTGGAGTAGGGGTGCACAGCTCGCCAGAAGGGTGAGGGAGAAAGGTTGCCTAGACCAGACAATAAAACTAGTTCTAGTTAGCTGCTCAGGCAAAAATGGCACAACCCCTTAACCTTGGCAATCGATATCAAGAGATCTTCCGAGTCATTCTTTCGGTAGCACTAATCATCATAGGAACGCTGCACTTTGCTAAATCGGAGCCTTTCGTCCGCATCGTTCCAGGTTTCCTCCCCCATCCTTTAGCCCTGGTCTATATCAGCGGTTTCTTCGAAATTTTGGGTGCAATTGGACTACTAATTCCACCGGTCAGTCGTGCGGCTGCCTGGGGATTAATTGCGCTGTTCATTGCTGTTTTCCCAGCTAACATCAACATGACAATTAACAACATTCCAATCGAAGGAATTCCCCAAAATCAGTTCCTTTACTGGGCAAGGCTTCCCATGCAAGCCGTCTTGATTGGCTGGGCTTGGTTGTATACCCGAAAGTCCCAAGAACAAATCCAGAAATCTAGCCTAGGCCACGATTTCTAGTTTTTCACGAACGACTGAAGCAATTATCCTAACGACATTTCCAAATGGAGCGTTCTAAGATGAGCCTTCTAAGACAGGTGTTCTAAGACAGGTAGAGTACACTGATGCCGAACGCTTTGAACTAACCGATAACAAGGCTGCATCAGTGCAGACAGGGAGAACAGGCAGATGAAAGTGGGATTCATCGGGCTTGGCAGCATGGGTGGGGCGATGGCGCAAAACCTTTTGACCGCTGGGCATGAACTGACAGCCTATAACCGCACCCGTAGCGCTGCTGACCCCTTGCAATCTGCAGGCGCTCGGGTGGTGGCTTCTCCTGCTGAAGCCGCGCGGGAGGCAGAGGTAGTCGTCACCATGCTGGCGAATGACACAGCCGTCGAAGCTGTGATTTGGGGGACAGAAGAAACGCCAGGCGTCCTAAGCACCCTCAAACCCCAAGCCGTGCATGTCTCCATGAGTACGATTAGCCTCGCCCTCTCCCAACGCTTGGCCGAAGCCCATGCCGCAGTCGGGCAAGTTTACCTGGCCGCTCCCGTGTTTGGCCGTCCCGAAGCAGCAACAGCGGCTAAGCTCTGGGTTGTGGCTTCAGGCAACTCTGAAGCAATCGACCGTTGTCGCCCCTTGTTTGATGCCATTGGTCAGGGCGTTTTCACAGTAGGAGAGGAACCCTGGGCAGCCAACGTGGTGAAACTGAGCGGCAATTTTCTGATTGCCTCAGTTTTAGAGAGCCTCAGTGAAGCCTTTGTGCTGGTGCAAAAGTCCGGCGTGCCCCCTCAACAATTCCTGGAAATCATCAACACAGCCTTATTCAAATCGCCGCTCTACCAGAACTACGGCACTCTCATTGCAGAAGAACGATACGAACCAGCAGGGTTCAAACTCAAGCTAGGACTCAAGGATGTAGGGTTGGTGCTTGAAGCCGCTGAGGCAGTAGCCGTGCCTATGCCGGTAGCGAGCTTGATAAGGGACCATTTTCTCTCAGCGGTTGCCAAAGGCTATGGCGAAAATGACTGGGCTGGCTTGGGCCGTATCAACGCCGAGAATGCTGGTCTTGAATCCCTGTCCGGATCTTCAAGCTCTGAATATTCAAGCAGTGTAGAAACCTCTACTCAGCCCTGATACTTATTTGGGTAGTTGACAAAGGGCAAAGTAGCTTAGCTTTCTTGATTCAAACGGCGACTTCTAATCAAGATCGAGAGCTGCAACGCTGAGAAATCCTAAATCTTGGCAAGAGTGTCACATCTTTAAAAATAGAGCAGTTTCCTTTAAATAAGTTATATTGAGTGCAAGACTTAAGTCGGTCAAAGACTTGGTCAACTACAACAGTTGCTCAACCCTTCTCCGATCTAGCTCCTAACCCTTTGGATTAGAGGTAGGTTTTATGAGCATTTATGTTGGCAATCTTCCCAGTGAAATCACTATCTTTGATTTGAATAAATTATTTTCTGAATATGGGGAGGTTCTGCTGGTGCAGCTCCCCACAGAACGCAGCACAGGCCGCAGCTGTGGCTTTGCTCTGGTCGACATGAAGGTGGACACTGAAGCAGAGGCAGCGATTGATGCGCTTGATGGCTTTAAGGTGGTGGGACGCTATCTCAGGGTCAAAAAAGATCATCATCAAGATTTTCGGGGTGCGACTGGCAGCTTTGGTGGTGGTGACGGCAATTACTTTAACCACCAGCTTTACTAACCAGGACTGCCGAATTTAAATCGGTTGACCGAGTAAATTGATCGAGTAATCTGGCAGTTCACTCGATTATTCAACTCAGAAACCCATTTCCGTGAGTTCTGACGCGGTTTAGGTTTAATCAATTTAGAGCAAGCACTATATGTTTGAACATTTCACAGAAAAAGCTGTTAGGGCGATTATGTTAGCCCAGGAAGAATCTCGAAGCCTAGGACACAACTTTGTAGGCACCGAGCAACTTCTAGTGGGCTTAATTAGTGAGGGGACAGGGGTTGCTGCCCAGGTTTTGAAGTCTTTAGACATTGATTTGCCCAAAGCTCGACGGGAGGTCGAGAAAATCGTGGGTCGGGGCACTGGCGTTATTAAGTCCGAAATTGCGTTCACGCCCCGTAGCCGACATGTTCTGGAGCAGGCTCTAGAAGAGTCCCGTCAGTTGGGCCACGATTACGTGGGCACCGAACACCTGCTTTTGAGCCTAGTGAATGGTGGGGAAGGGGTTGCCGCGAAAGTCATCGAGAGCTTGGGCGCGGACCCCTGGCAGGTCCGGGCTCAGGTATTTCAGGCTATTGAAAAGGCCCCGCTGAGCCTAGCTAGCGGTCGGCAAAAACCTAAAAAAAGCTCTATGCTCGACCAGTTTGGGGTCAATTTAACCGAGATGGCTGCCCTGGGCAAACTTGACCCTGTGGTAGGCCGTGCCCGAGAAGTGGAACGCATGATCCAGATTCTGGGCCGCCGTACCAAGAACAACCCAGTGCTCATTGGGGAACCAGGGGTGGGTAAAACAGCCCTGGCTGAAGGACTGGCCCAACGGATCGCCAATCGGGACGTGCCTGAGGTTCTGGCAGACAAGCGAGTGATCGCGCTGTCTATAGGTTCACTGTTGGCAGGCACCAAGTACCGGGGCGATTTTGAAGAGCGACTCAAGACGATCGTGACGCAGATTCGTGACGCTGGTGATGTAATTCTGGTGATTGACGAATTACATACGCTAGTTGGGGCAGGAGCAGTGGAAGGGTCTTTGGACGCGGCCAACCTGCTCAAGCCTGCGCTGGCTCGGGGTGAGTTGCAATGCATTGGCGCAACCACTCTCGACGAATACCGCCAGTACATCGAGCGAGATGCGGCGCTAGAGCGGCGCTTCCAGCCGGTGATGATTGGTGAACCCAGTGTTGCCGAAACAATTGAGATCTTGCATGGCCTGCGAGAGCGCTATGAGCAGCACCATCGGCTGCGGATCGCTGATAGCGCCCTAGTGGCTGCAGCCGAATTGTCAGACCGCTATATCTCCGACCGCTTTCTGCCAGACAAAGCCATTGACCTGATCGATGAAGCGGGGTCTCGGGTTCACATTCTCAACTCGGCGCCATCCTCTGTCTCCAAGCTGAGTCAGGAACTGCGACAAGTGGTGCGAGACAAGGAGGATGCGGCTCGCTCCCAGAATTTTGTGCAAGCTAGAACCCTCCTGGAGCGTGAACTAGCAATCCAAACTGAACTGGGGACACAGGCTAAAGATCAGCAGTCAAAATCAGAGACGGTGACTGCCGCCGTAGCCCCGATTGTGGGTGTAGAGGACATCGCCCAGATTGTGGCAGCTTGGACGGGTGTGCCGGTCAGTAAGCTTACAGAATCTGAGTCTGAGCAACTGCTGAATCTAGAAGACAATCTGCATCAACGGCTAATTGGACAACAAGCAGCGGTTCAGGCAGTTGCCCGTGCCCTTCGGCGATCAAGGGTTGGTCTCAAAAACCCTAACCGGCCGATTGCTAGTTTTCTGTTTTCCGGTCCCACAGGCGTTGGCAAGACTGAGCTGACTAAATCCTTGGCGGCCTACTGCTTCGGCTCCGAAGAAGCCATGGTCCGCCTAGATATGTCGGAATTTATGGAGCGCCACACCGTTGCCAAACTGATTGGTTCCCCACCGGGCTATGTAGGCTACAACGAAGGCGGTCAGCTGACCGAAGCGGTTCGCCGTAAGCCCTATACGGTAGTGCTATTCGACGAGATTGAGAAAGCCCACCCCGATGTGTTTAACCTGCTGCTGCAAATCCTCGAGGACGGTCGCCTGACCGATGCTAAGGGACGCACGGTGGACTTCAAGAACACCATGTTGATTATGACCTCCAACATTGGTTCTAAGGCGATTGAGAAAGGGGGCAGTGGCCTCGGTTTCGCAGTCGATGAAAACCAAGCTGAGGGGCAGTACAAGCGCATTCTGCAAAGCGTGAACGCGGAACTAAAGGACTATTTTCGTCCAGAATTCCTCAACCGTCTCGATGAGAGTATTGTCTTCCGTCCCCTAACCCGAGACGAAGTGAAGCAAATTGCCGATATCTTACTACGGGAAGTCATTGAGCGCTTGGTCGAGCAAGAGATTAGCCTAGAGGTCACTGAACGCTTCAAAGACCATTTAGTCGAAACTGGGTATAACCCCAGTTATGGAGCGAGACCGCTGCGTCGAGCCATCACCCGTTTATTAGAAGACAGTTTGGCAGAGGCGATCCTTTCTGGTGTCATCAAAACAGCAGACACAGTCGTGGTTGATGTGGATGCTGAGGGCCAGGTCAAAGTAAAAGTCAAAGCTCCCCAGGCTGAAAAGCAAGCGGCTTTGCTCTAAGGGCCTATCTAGAGACTAGAGACTCAGAGGTCCAGAGACTCAAATCAAGCAACTCAATGCAGGGATTTATTAAGACAACCTGTGTTGAGCATTGCTGAGCCTCCTCATTAAGTCAACAACTCTTTAAGTAAGCACTGATTGAAACTCAGAGCTGGATGACTAGAATCCTACTAACCCAAAACCTTTGACTCATGCTGTCTAATGCAAAATGTCTGAGTTTTGGGTTCAGTTTGTTTCAGATTACTTCACAGGTCTGGACAAGCTCAGTTGGGGGGATGCCAATCTAGCCGTTTATAGCAGATTTCCATGAAAGCACTTCTCCTCTATCCCCGTTTTCCACAAACCTTTTGGTCCTATGACCGCTTTATGGAGATGGCAGGACTCAAGGCCTTTATTCCGCCTCTGGGTCTAATTACCGTTGCTCCTTTGTTACCTGAAGATTGGCAAATTCGCTTTTATGACCGCAATGTCAGTTTAGAAACTGAGGAGGACTGGCAGTGGTGCGATATTGTCATCCTCTCTGCCATGCTGGCCCAAAAGCAAGACTTCCACACGCTGATTCAAAAGGCAGTGCAGTTAGGCAAGAAAGTGGCTGTGGGTGGTCCCTATCCAACTTCTACGCCTGAAGAGGCACTAGATTCAGGCGCTCACTACTTGATTCTGGATGAAGGCGAACTCACCGTTCCGAAGTTTCTAGAGGCGTTGGCGCAAGGCGAAAGCCAAGGCACTTTTCGCTCAACCGAGAAGCCAGATATTACTCTGAGTCCGCTGCCGCGATTTGATCTGCTCCAGCGGCAGGATTATTTTATGATGGCCATTCAGTTCTCGCGCGGCTGTCCCTTTAATTGCGAGTTCTGTGACATTATTACCCTCTACGGTCGCAAACCGCGTACCAAAGAACCGGCCCAAACCTTGGCAGAACTCCAACGGCTTTATGACTTGGGCTGGCGAGGACCTGTTGCCATTATTGATGACAACTTTATTGGCAATCAGCGCAATGTCAAACGGATGCTGCGCGAGCTGATTCCCTGGATGCAGAGCCATAATTATCCGTTCACCTTCTTAACTGAGGCTTCGGTCAACCTTGCAGAAGATGATGAACTGCTAGAGCTGATGTCTCAAGCTGGCTTTTTTGGTGTGTTCTTGGGCATCGAAACGCCAGATCAAGACAGCCTTGAAGTTACGCAGAAATTCCAAAACACTCGTAAGCCTTTAGTTGAAGCTTGCCAGAAGATTAACCAGGCAGGTTTGTTGATCTATTCCGGGTTTATCATCGGCTTCGACAGCGAACGTCCAGGAGCAGGCGAGCGGATTCAAGCCTTTGTTGAAGAAACTAACATTCCTCAGCCGATGCTGGGTATCCTGCAAGCTTTGCCTAACACTGCTCTGTGGCAACGCTTGCAGCAAGAGGGGCGATTGGCTCAAGCCCAACCTTTAGAAGGGGACCAAAATTCTCTAATGAATTTCACACCCACGCGTCCGATTGACCAAATCGCTAGGGAATATGTGCAGGCAATTTGGTCGATGTATGAGCCCCAGAATTATCTGCGTCGGTGCTTGCAGCAATGTCTCAGCATCACTGTTCCTCCCAACCGCAAGCAGTCTGGTTACTTTCCCTTGGACAAGGGGCTGCGTCTGGTAGCCCAGCTTTTCTGGCATCAGGGACTGCGCCGTTCTGAATTGCGGGCTCAATTTTGGCAACAGCTTTGGTTGCTCCTACGCTTGAAGCCACAGTTGTTAGGGCTGTATTTGGGCCTGTGTGCGGCTGGCGAGCATTTCTTTGAATATCGAGTCTTAGTGCGAGACCGGATCAGCGAGCAATTAGGCTTTGATCCCTTAATTCCAGCCCGGCAACCCGTTAGCGCCCTATTGGAGGAAACCGTTGTCTAGAGCTAGCCTGCTGCCCTAACTAGCTCGTAACAACCATAGATTGGTTCATCCCACAGGAACGAAAACTCCTGTGGGAATTTAGGGCATGCGCGCAGAGAATAGCTCGTAAAGAAGTGGCTGGAAAACGAAATATCAGGATTGATCCATCGAGATGCTTAGGCAGGAGCATTTTAAGTGTCTGAGATGCAGGGCAGTGAACGATACTAGGTTAGCCGAGAAGATTGGGAAGTTGCTGAATTGAGTCTGAGGAAGCTCAGAAGAGGTTCACTAGTTCAATAGTCCTTTAAGGCTAGACAGGCAAATTGCAAGGATAGAGCGGCGTTCATTTCAAATAACTCTTCGACAAACATCAAGGGAGGGAAATCATGCGGACCTAAGAGACCAAAATCAATCAAGGTAGCGATAAACACGAAAGCTAGAGCAGTCGCCAAGAATTTAAGCGGAGGATAGTCTTGTAAAGCCTGTAAGGCCATGCCAGAACGCACAGAGGGGTAATACCTCTTGATTAATCTAACGAGCCCAACCCCTAGGGCACAAAGAATAATCACGAGTGAGAAAAACAGGAGATAATTACTATGCCTAATTGAATGATGCAGTAGGTGATCGACTGAATCAAGCAGTCCATGAAATGAGTCGATCTTAAAACCATAAATCTTAGGAATATGAAGCTTGAATAGACGTTCGCCAAAGCTCAGCTCATCAAGAAGGCCGATCAAGCTGATTACTGGAATTGCAAAATAAAACCGGTGACGAATTTTTCGAGATCGGGCAATCATGATGGCTCCTGCTAGGAAGCCAGTGAAAAATAGAGTTGCTGAAAGGTTTTCCATGAACCGATCTTCCCCAATAAACTCTCCTGCCAAACTTGGAACCATTACAAAGAGAATTGAAAACACTAGAATATTAAGAGTCGCAATAGCTTTGTAAATTTCGCTCAATACCATGAACACACCTCATAGGTTAATTTTAGATTAAAATAGTATAATGCCAGAGTTAAAACCTTGGCTAGAAGAATCATCAATTGGCTGCCCTCACCAGCTCAAAGTAGGTACTTGAAATCGAGGCGAGATCAACTGTCAAGGGACATTCTTGTCGCCGATCAAATTGATATCTCAGTCCCAGTAACTTCAACCCAGATCATTTTTACAACAAAGATTTCGTAACTGTGAGAAAGGGCTTCATACCTACATGAAGCCCTTTCTCTGATTCTGCTATCGGCAATAAGTTCCCAGATATAAAGACAGAGTATCAATGCAAAGTGCGCAGATTAAAACTAGGGCCTCAGCAAGTACCCCTTGTCAGGTAGTGCAGTCCGCCCTAGACCGGTGCCTGCCGTGGCGTTGAGCGCTGTCTGCCCGCTAGTCTTCTCCATAGTTCCATCTCGGTAACTCCATACCAGAGGGCTTTCCACCTCTTACCAGCACTCCTCTAAGATTCTTTTGCTCAGACTGTTGACACTCAAACTGTTTAGGTCTACATTAAGGACATCGAGAGTTCGAGTCCAAACAGTCTGAGGAAAGAACATGAAAACTACCCTTCGCAACACTGCTCTAGTCGCCCTCTTCACCCTTGGTCTAGCCTCCACTGCTCAAGCCAATGGCATTCCCCAGAAGGTCCGCGAGCACTTCGAAACTGCTGCCATTCCCGCTCAAGTCCGCGACCATATGTTGACTGCCGAGATTCCTCAGCAGCTGCGGGACCACCTCCTGACCGCCTCCGCTGACATCACTGGTCCTTCTGATGCTCAATACAGCGTGCGTAACCTGCAAGCTGCGATTCCTGACAAGCTGCGCCAGCGGTTTGAGACAGCTGAGATTCCCCAACAACTGAGAGACCATCTCTTGACCGCTTCGGCTGATGTGATTGGTCCTTCTGATGCTCAATACAGCGTACGTAACCTGCAAGCCGCGATTCCGACTCAGGTACGTGACCACTTGTTAACTGCCTCTGCTAGCCCTAAAGCCAACGGTTACGATACAGGTCTGATTCAGCAGGCTTAAGTTACCTCTGGTTGCAGTTCCTTAATTTGCAGTCAGGGTAGTCGTCAAAGCCACTTACGACATTGACGATGTCAATTAGGCTTATAGCTTAAGCTTACGGCTTGACCCAATAGACCTTCAGGCTCCGACTTGCCAGCAGGGCAAATTGATGCTGCCTAAACCAAGAGCCACCTTATTTTAAGGCTTCAACTGGGCTTCCTTTCGCCAGTACCTATCAGCCTAACTGCGTCAGCTTAAGCATTACTTAAGTTTGGTGCAAATCCGCCACAACTGCTCCGCAGCATCCTTAATCTATATCGTCAACCTATATCGTCTGCATAACTGGCTGGACCTAACCCTATAGATCAACAGAGGGCAATCGAGAAGAGAGCTCTTTAATCCCAAAGCCAACGATCCAATCGAACGAGCTAAACACCAGCAACGACTGCTCCACGAGCCCCAATCATCCACCTTACTCAACCTGGAGACTAAAATTATGCAACTCTCTTACCGTGGCATTGCTTATAACTCCGCTACCTCTGCCGTTAAGGTGACCTCAGGTCAGACCGTTGGTCAGTATCGAGGTGCAGCCCTGAGAGCACAACGTTTCACCCTGCCTTTAACCTACAAATTTTCTGTAGGCACACAGTACCGAGGTGTAGGCTCCCAGTCTGTTGCAACTTCTTCTGGCTCGAATCTAGCTAGCAGCTTTTAGACAGCAGTTGTCTTCTTAACGCTATAGCAAATCCAAATACCAGAAACCATCAGCAATTGGCCTAAGCTGAAAATGTTCGCAGGACATTGTACGTTTTTAGATTAACCTTAAGGCCGTTTCCAATCACAGTTTTTTCTAGCCACAGTTCAAAGTAAAAAGGCTCTGAGTTACTTGCTCCAAAAAGCCAGTATCAGACCAACCGTTAGCAATTGCACAAACACAACTAAGGCGACACAAGCAGGCCAACCGCCTGCCGACCAAAAAAGACCCGGTACTATTGCCCCAACACTGCCGCCGATGTAGTAGAAGGTCAAATAAAGCCCAGCCGCAGAAGATCGAGCGTAGCCAGCTGCAACCCCTACATAGCTAGTTGCAGCAGACTGACAGATAAAGATACCCGTTGCAAAGATTGCTAGACCAATAATCACTAACCAGAGTGTCAGCCATAGGGTCAGCAAAATGCCTAAACAGCCGGTAGCCGTTGCGGCAGTAGAGGCTAACCGATAGCCGAAGCGGTCGATCCACTTACCTGCAATTGGCGTCACAATCACACCGAGTAGGTAAACGCAAAAAATTGAGCCGAGTGCTACTGTTCCCAAGCCAACGGTGGTGCAGCCAGGTAGAAATTAACATAGGTAAAGACAGCAACAATCGCAAACAGCACATTAAATCCAGCCGTGTAGGCAGCAATCAAACGCGGATTGCGCAAATGAGCTGACATTGCTCGTAGTGACGCCAATACATTTTTCTGGCGCACAAACCGGCGAGAGGCTGGCAACCAGGCCCAAACAGCTAAGCCTCCCAGGAAATTTAAGCAACCCAGCATCACAAACACCCAGCGCCAACCCCAATGAGCGGCAACCACCCCTGCAAGGAAGCGGCCTGAAAAGCCACCAATCACGTTGCCGGTCACATAGGTAGCCATTACCGAGCCAACTCCCAACCCCGCCCATTCCTCGGTGATGTAAGCAATTGTCACCGCGAAGATACCAGGCATTGCCAGCCCCTGAGCGAAGCGCCAGCCAATCAGCTCTGGCAGTCCTGAGGCCGTGGCAGCCAGCAGCGTTGGCACAGCCAGAACTAGAATGGCAGCTGTAATCACGCGTTTGCGCCCCAAAGTATCAGCGAACAGACCTACTAAGGGCGCGGCGATGGCCACAGCGATCGTGGTCGCGCTGATCATCAGGCTCACCTCGCCTTCGCTTGCCTGAAAGACCTGAGTGAACAGAGGCAGCAGCGACTGAGGCGCGTAGAGATCAAGAAAGGTGCAAAAGCCTGCCAAAGCAACGGCGAAGGTTCGCCGATCAATCTTCATGGAAGTTTCAGCGCTAGCAATGTTCAGAGCCAACAGTTTAACGCGGTAACTCAGAGTAAAACCTGAGCTTGGGCAAACGTTTTGAGGTGTTCTGAAGCGAAGCAATACCTGACAAAACTCAGCTGCCTATTACAACTGCCTATCCCATCGGTAGATTTTCTTTACTCAGGTCTGATTCCTGACAAGCCGCTGTAGGATTCTCAAATCTGGTTCGCCCGATTGCTCAATCAAACCAGAATTGATATCAGAACAAAGGAGTTTGTTCGTGTGAGTGTTCTCATCAAAAATGGTCGCATCATCACTGCTAGCGACGATTATCGGGCTGACATTTTTATTGAACGTGAGCAAATTACCTTGATTGGAGCGGATCTCAGTCAAGTTCAAGCTGACACGGTAGTTGATGCCACAGACAAATTGGTCATTCCTGGTGGCATTGATGTTCATACACACATGGAATTGCCCTTTGGCGGTACGTTTGCCTCTGATGATTTTGCAACTGGCACCCGTGCAGCAGCCTTTGGCGGCACCACTCACATCATCGATTTCGCTGTGCAATATCGAGGACAGACGCTACGACAAGGGCTAGAGACCTGGCACAAGAAAGCTGAGGGCAAAGCCTGTGTTGATTACAGCTTCCACATGATTATGACCGAGGTAAACCCCGGCATTCTCAGCGAAATGGATGCGTTAATTGAGCAGGAAGGGGTCACCAGTTTCAAGCTATTTATGGCCTATCCCGGTGTGTTCTATCTAGATGATGGTGAGATTTTTCGAGTCATGCAACGGGCAGGCGAAAACGGTGGCCTCATTTGTATGCACGCTGAGAATGGCATTGTGATCGATGTTCTGGTTGAGCAAGCTTTAGCTGCCGGTAATACAGCTCCGAAATATCATGCCCTCACCCGACCTTCTTCGATGGAAGGCGAAGCCACACACCGAGCCATTAGACTGGCAGAGTTGGCCCGTACTCCAGTCTACATAGTGCATCTTTCTGCTCTAGAAGCGTTGCAGGCTGTAACTGAAGCCCGCGATTTAGGCATCCCAGCCCACGCCGAAACTTGCCCCCAATATTTATTTTTGTCCTACGACAACTACGAGGAACCTGGCTTTGATGGGGCTAAATATGTGATGTCACCACCCTTGCGTCCTTGCCATCATCAGGCGCATTTGTGGCGCGGTTTGCAGTACAACGATTTGCAAGTAATCTCCACCGATCACTGTCCTTTTTGTATGAAAGAAGGCTTTCAGGGTTTACCCCGTCAGAAAGAATTGGGTCTAGATAATTTCAGCAAGATCCCGAATGGTGCACCTGGTGTGGAAACTCGAATGAGCTTGATTTACGACGGTGGCGTGCGCACCGGCAAGTTCAGCCTCAATCGCTTTGTCGAACTTACTTCTACGACCCCAGCGCGCATTTTTGGTCTATGGCCGCGTAAGGGCACGATTGCTGTTGGCTCTGATGCCGATTTGGTGGTATTCGACCCCGAGGCCCGCAAAACGATTTCGGCCAGCACTCACCACATGCGCGTTGACTATAACCCTTACGAAGGCCGAGAAGTGCAGGGAGTGCCAACGCAAGTTCTCTCCCGAGGCCAGCTTGTTATCGATGGCGACCAGTTTGTAGGCTCAGCCGGACGGGGTAGTTTTACTAAACGGGGCTGCTTTAACTACTACTAATAGCTACTAGTAGCTTCTTGCTGTGCAAACGGTAATTAGAGAGACATAGAAGAGTTGTCACAATACCTTTAGGCTTTGCTAGTTTGATAGCAAAGCCTAAGCTGGTAAAGCCCAAATCGGTAAAGCCTCACGCTCTAAAGCCTCAGAATTTAGTGAGCTAGATCTAGCTTAAAGCCAGCATGCAAAATCCAAACAGCCTGCAAGTTTATTAGATACACGTTGTACACTAGGGCCTAGCTCCTAACCAGTGAGGCTCTAGTGGTGCAGCAGGGATGGCTCCTTAGTTTAGGATTATTTGCTGGTGGTTTATCGACACTTGCTGGAGTGTCACCAATTCTGGCACAACAAGCACAGCCCGCTCGGGCACGAACTTGCTCACTAGCGGCCCCCGACCAGCGAGAAGACCGCCTAATTTATGCCAAGGTTTGCACGCTTCTCCTAAATGTTGAATTGACCCCTCGGAGGCAAAGGGTATCGCGTCCAGCTCAGCTACTCGATGATTTTGCTCCCCTAGACTCCTTACAAACGGGAAGGAATGCTAAAGCCAGTTTGCTGTTCAATGAAGGATCTTTGGCGATTATTGGCCCTGATTCCGTTTTTCGATTTGAGCGGGGATTGCGCAGTTTTCAACTCAAGGATAGAACAACAGCCCCCGAGACGATCTTCAAACTCAATCGCGGCATGTCAGTGGTTCTCAGCATTGATGGCAGTGTGGTGACCAGGGTCGAAACCCCCGGTAGCCAAATCGAAATTCGAGCAGAAGCTCTACCCTCTGCTAGGACATTGAACAAACAGGAAGCAGCTACTGTCCTGTCTAGTGCACGCCGCAAAGCAGCGGTGTTTGTGCAGTACGATCCAGCAGCTAAGCAAGCTCGCGTTTTTGCCTTGACACCGGGAGATATTAGCGTTTCTAACCAAGCAGGAGAAGCTAGAGTAGCGCTGCAAGCTGGTCAGACGGTTGCTGTGACTGGTGGCGCCGTTGGACCAGTTCGGGAATTTGACCTGGAGAGTTTTTATCAAACCAACGAACTAGCAGCAGTGCTGGGGCCAGGACAGGGAGGACAAGTTGCTCAGGAGGCTCCGCAGATTCAGGCCACACTCAATGCCGTTCGGACTGAAACCGTCAGAGCAGCAGAAATTCAAAGTTTTCGTGCTGAAGCTTTAACTGGCGGAGAGCCTTTTGCCGATGACGATAATTCCTATCGGCAGGGAAGGAGCCCACGTAGAGAGGAATTTAACGATCGGCCTGGCAGGTTCTACAGAGATACAGAGAGAACCGGTAGATTTGTAGGCAATGATGGAATTACCAACAACTTGGTCGTGAATTTTGATAATGGCACCCTACAAATCGATGGGGTAACAGGTCGAGAGAGTTCCCTTGGCCTCAGCGGTAGGCGAGGGTCTGGCACGATCATCAACGAGGATGGAACAGCGACCCGGATTGAAGTCTTCGATCTAAACGGGGAAGAGCCAAATATTCCCAGTGGGCCATTTCCTGGGCGTATTAGAACTGGCAGAACTCGCTCACCTGATCGCTAGCCTCACAGTGGAGGCTGTACTTTTAGATGCACGGATTTTAATTACCCAGTGGGAAGACACCCACGAGTACCTCAATGAATACCTCAGTGAATACCTGTATATTTGCGCTCTTGTCTGGAGCTTTGGCATGCTTCTCAATAGCTTCTAAAGCTGGGGCTGAACAAGTTGATTGGCCACAGTCAACTTCATTTACTTCAACGTTATCTGGTGAGGTTCAACCCCCCAGTTTAATTGAAGGTGTAGGCTTACCTGAAGGAGCCGCTATTCAAATTTCTTCTGAGGTGTTGGGCTCAGACACTCCGAATTCTGATGCAAGGCTATTCAACGTCTATAGTGCAGAGGGAGATCAAATTGTTCCAATTGATGCTGAGCAAGCAGCACAAATCACTTCCGTTTCCCAATTATCTGATGTAGATCCAACTGATTGGGCATTTCAAGCCCTGCAATCATTAACAGAGCGCTACGGTGTAATTTCAGGTTATCCCGATGGCAATTTTCGGGGCAATCGAGTCATCAGTCGCTATGAGTTTGCGGCTGGATTAAATGCAACCCTAGCTAAAGTGAGCGCACTCCTGGCAACAGGTAGTTCAAATCCGGTTAATCGCGCAGATTTAGAAACTCTGCAGAAGTTGCAAGAGAATTTTGCCAGCGAGCTAGCAACCTTGCGCGGTCAGATTGATAGCCTTGAGGCTCGTAATACTGAGTTAGCAGCCAACCAATTTTCGACAACAACCGTTTTGGGCGGCGAGGCGATTTTTGGTCTGTCAGTTGCAGGCGGTGGCGGTCCACCTGGGCAGGGGGATTCCAATACAGTTCTAAACTACTTATCCCGCCTGCAATTTACAACTGCTTTTTCCAATCGAGATTTGCTGCGAATTGGCCTAGTTGCAGGCAACTTTAGTGATGATGGCTTTGCTAGTCCTGGCTCTCTCAATACCAACATGGCTCTGCTGTCGTACCAGGGCGATACATCATATCGTGATATAGATGACCAGGCTGTTGGTGCTAAAGGTAGCCGAGTTGTTCTGGATGCTGTAGAGTATCGATTTTCAGCCTTTAATGATCGAATTGTCTTCTCAATTATTCCTGCTGGATTTAGCCTGAGTAGTATCCTCTCGCCCAATTCACCTTATTCTGATTCTGGTCGGGGAGCTATTTCCCAATTTGGTGAATTTAGCCCAATTTTCAAAATTGGCAGCTTGGATGCTGGCTTGGGCTTTGACTGGTTTATTAATGGTAAAATTCGCTTGCAATTTGCCTACGGTAGCCGCAATTCTAGTGATGCGGCGGATGGTCTATTCAGTGCTGACCACAGTGCTTTGGGCATTCAGTTTCTTTTGCGGCCCAGTCGCAATTTAAACATAGGTTTGGCATACGTTAATGCTTTCGCCGATGATGGTCGGCTGGATACTTATACAGGTAGCTTTAATGCCGACACCTCTGGTGGCATTGGTGAACCAGCGAAAATTCATGCATTCAATGGTACTTTGCAGTGGCGATTGTCGCCTAGCTTCACCCTAAGTGCTTGGGGAGGGTTAATCATCACTAACTCTCTAGAGTCGGATGCAATTATGGCCACAACGACCTATCAGTTTTCTCTGGGTTTTTTCGACCCATTTGGTAGAGAAGGCGATCTATTAGCCCTGTTAGTGGGTCAACCGCCCAAGCTGGTTGCTGGTCTTGCAATTGAACGGGCGGATGAGGGCAGTGGTATTCATTACGAGTTGTTCTACCGCCTTCAGGTGAACGATAATATTTCGATTACCCCAGGCTTCTTCTACGTTAGCGATCCGGGCCACATTCCTGACAACAACGATATTTTTGTCGCCACAATTCGCACAACTTTTCGATTTTAGGAGTGATGTATCAGTTTAAGGAAGGCAGATTCGACGATCCTGTGCGTTCACATTCGGATTTGTTTTCAAATAATCATGTAAGCGCTCGCAGCCTCGTGCGATCAAATCGTTCAAACCAAGGTTCCACAGGATTACAGTTGGGTTTGCCGAATTTGTTGTGGGGTTGTCGCTAACACTCAGAAGGAACCTGCCATTTGGGCTGAACACGACCCTACGCACATCGTTAAAATGCCCAACTAGAGTATTCAGCAAACTGCCATCGCTCACGTTCCAAAGTTTAACGGTCCCATCTGCACTGCTAGAGGCCAAAACTCGACCATCAGGGCTAAAACTGACGCTTTTAACACCGCCATCGTGACCCGTGATCGTATGCAGCCGTTGACCATCAGCTACGCGCCAGAGCTTCACTGTGTTATCCTCACTAGCAGAAGCTAGGAGCCGACCATCGGGGCTGAAACTAACTGCGGCAACTGATGAACTGTGTCCATTAAGCGTCTTAAGCAAAGTGCCATTAGCCACTCGCCAGAGCTTTATTGTCTTGTCATCACCACTAGAAGCTAACATCTGGCCATCAGGGCTGAAACTAACACTGCGCACATAGTCACTGTGCTGTAGAATTCTCAGCAGGCGACCCTGTCGGATGTCCCAAAGCTTGATCGTTTCGTCCAAACTGGCAGAAGCAAGTAGGCGACCATCAGGGCTAAAGCTGATACTGCGGATCCCGTCGCCATGCCCCTCTCCCTTCAGAGAACGCGGCGCCCAGCCTCGCTGAATATCCCAGAGTTTAACGAGGTTGTCATCGCCACCAGAAGCGAGGAACCGACCATCAGGACTGAAGCTCAAGCCGTATAGTGGGTCATCCCCTGGCAGTACCTTCGCAGGCAATTGAGCATTACCTTCCGTGCGCCAAATCTGAATCCCTTGGTCCTCACCCGCTGTCGCAAACCACTGCCCATTAGGACTGAAGCTGGCGCTATATAGGGTATCAGAAGCACTAAAACCCGGAGCTAAGTTCCACAGGTGAACGAGCTTATCTGCTCCAGCAGAGGCCAAGGTTCGGCCATCTGGGCTCAAGCTCAAACTAGCAACCGCCGCGCCAGTTCCACTGAGCAATCTGAAGCGTCCCGTTTCGATGTTCCAAGTTTGGAGCAGGCCATCCGAACGGCTGGAAACTAGAGCCTTACCATTACGGCTGAATTGAAGGTTCGTAATACCTGCTAGATCACGGCTATTTGATCCGGCTACTCGGCTGGGTGAGCCAGACAAGGTTTTAATTAATTGGCCATTAGCAACCTGCCACAACTGAATAGCGTCATCTTCGCCCCCAGTTGCCACACTGCGTCCATCTGGGCTGAAACTGACACAGTTCATGCCGTCCTTGCCCGCTAAGGTTTGGCGTACTGCCCCATCGACAACATTCCAAAGCTTAACGGTTTTGTCTTGACTGGCTGAGGCTAAGGTTCTGCCATCCGGGCTGAAACTAATCGCCTGGACAAAACCCTGGTGACCACTCAACGTTCTGAGCAAGCGACCATCTAAACTCCAAAGCTTGACGGTTGCATCCCGGCTAGCAGAGGCCAGAGTGCGACCATCAGGACTGAAGCGAATCGCGGTGATGGTGTTGCCATGATTGGTTGGCAGAGTTCGCAGCAGCCTACCGTCTCGGCTCCAGACCTTGAGCACTCGGTCGGTGCTGGAGGCGAACACCTGACCGTCGGGGCTAAAGACAACGCTACTGATCCGAGTTTGAGGCTCGTCAAGCGTTCGCAGCAGGCGACCATCTAGACGCCAGAGCTTCAGAGTTCGGTCGGCACTGCCCGAAACTAGAATTTGGCCGTCTGGACTGAAGCTGACGCTGGTGACTTTATCGCTGTGCCCCACTAAACGATTGCGCTCTTGAGAGGCATAGAGGCTTTGCTGCAAGCTGGCAGCAATTTGAGTTTGAGTTGTAGCCTGCCCCGTTGTCGCCTTCCCTGAATGCAGAGATCTAAACAGTTGACCCGCCTTAACCGCAGTAATGAGAGACTCCAAGCCCTCATCAGCCAAAAATCGAGCCTCAGATTCTGAGACGAACGCTTGGATTAGCCGTTGCTGAGCTTCCTGGCGGGCAACTTCGGCTTCCCTTCGGCGTTCAGCCTCGGCTTTTTGGGCTGCCTCTGCCCTGGCCCTTTGCGCAGCTTCTGCTGTTCGGGCGGCTTCAGCTTCCTTGCGACGTTCTGCTTCGGCTTTTTGCGCAGCTTCGGCGGTCCGCTTAGCCTCCTCAGCGGTTCGCTCGCCTTGCTCCGCTCGCTCTCGTTGTCTCTCTGCGCGTTGGCGTTGGGTAATTGCTTCTTGACGCTGGTTAAGGGCCTCCTGGCGCTGCTCATCGGCGGTCTGTTTCTGGGCAACGGCTACAGCAGCTAGCACCGTTAGCCCCACCAGAGCTATACAGACAGCGCCTAAAGTAAGTCGCTGCTGTTGGGTTTGCGCCCTACGACTGCTGATGATGTACGGCGTATGCAAAGGGGCCACGGGAGGCTGCTGCCCTGTCCCTTGAGCCAGCCACTCTTCTGCCGCTTTTAAGTCTTTGCCTCGAAGCAAGAAGCTGCGATCACGTCCGGCCCTATCCCACTCTAGCGCCCGCATTAGAAAGCGAGTGTGGGCCCGAACGTACTTGAGGTCTGTGTTAACGGCCTGAACCAGGCGTTGCAAATTCCGCGCAAATTCCTCTTCCTGGCGGAAAAAGATCCAATTGTGAACAGAGACAGCCGTGTGTATCGCCTCGCGATCCTGTGGCTCCACTGGCTCATGCAGTACGACCGGAATCAGACGTTTGTTGTGGTGGATAGCATGCTCAATCTCTCGACGACAGATGTCAGAACGAATCGAAGTCAGGCTAATGACAAAGACAAAGGTATTGGCAGACTCAATCGCAGACTCGATCGCCTTCCACCACTCCTCAGCCGGGAGAATTTCCTGCCAGTCCACCCAGACAGAGTGATTCAACTCGCAGAGCGCTCCATACAGCTTGCGCACAAAGTTGCTGTCTCTGCGCGAGTAGGAAATGAAGATATCGTGGCTCAGCTTACCTTGGTTAGGTGTAGAGGCAGAATGGGCACCAGCCCCGGTCACGGAGGTAGCCTGACTCATAAATCATCACTCTGCGAGAGGCTTAGAGCCCTACAAAAGTCCAAGCTCAAACGCTAAAATAAAGCAAAATCTGCTCCATGATATAACTTTCTCTAACCTAAGTTAGAGGGCTTAAACAGGTGGTTGTTACCTTTAAAGACTCTATATTTATTACAGAGCTTCTTCTCGCAAGGGTTGTGAGTTAATTCGCAGCGCTTAAAAAACTTAAAATTGGCTATCCTTTAAGAGAGTTGGTTCAAGGTATTTTACCTTGGGCCGTTCGATGTCGTTATTGGCTGTTTACAGAACCATGTTGTTGCAGAAACTAGAGCAACTCAGAATCCTGTTTGCCGAGATGGAGCGGGCTCTGATTGCCTACTCTGGGGGCATCGATAGCACTCTGGTGGCCAAAATTGCCTACGACGTTCTAGGCGACCGAGCTTTAGCAGTCACTGCCGAATCGCCCTCCCTACTCCCTGAAGATCTGGAAGACGCACGGGTTCAGGCGGCTGAAATCGGCATCACTCATGAAGTTGTCCAGACGCATGAGATGGACAACCCAAACTATCGAGAAAACCCAGTCAATCGCTGTTATTTCTGCAAAAGCGAGTTACACGACACACTCAAGCCTTTAGCCTTAGAGCGCGGCTACGCCTATGTTGTAGATGGCGTCAACGCCGATGACCTGAGCGATTACCGGCCCGGCATTCAGGCTGCCAAAGAGCGAGGTGCACGTTCGCCCTTGGCTGAAGTGGGAGTCACCAAAGTCGAGGTGCGTGAACTCGCCCGCAGGCTCAACTTGCCTTGGTGGGATAAACCTGCCCAACCTTGTCTGAGTTCCCGCTTTCCCTATGGCGAGGAGATTACCGTTGCCAAGCTGCAACGGGTTGGTCGCGGTGAGCGCTACCTGCGCAACCTGGGCTTAAAAAATTTGCGGGTGCGCTCTGAAGGCGACACTGCCCGCATCGAACTACCCGCTGAGCAGATCAAAGAGTTTGTGCTCACCACAGAATTGCCAACCTTGGTAGCGGCCTTCCAGGATTACGGTTTTACCTATGTCACTCTGGATTTGGAAGGCTACCGCAGCGGCAAGCTCAACCAGGTGCTTCTGCAAACTAATCAACGCTGACTCAGCAAGGCTGAGAACGCTGACTCAGCAAGGCTGAGATCGATCCTGCCGGCTATCAGCCTAGCTAGTCAGCAGGATTAATCTCAACCAGAGCCAATAAGCCAAGGCAAACCTAGCCTCAATTCCTCTGGGAGGGGCTGCTAATTTGATTCCAAGCCCGAATCACGGTTTGCAGGGGTTGAGGCAGTTGGTCCTGCCCCATATCAACGTAGCCCATGCTGCCAGCGCGGCTCACTAAGGTCACATTGATAAAGTCAGCTGCCCCAGGAGGTGCAGTGTAATTCTGGCCCTTGTAGCTGTCAAAGCGCTGTTGGGCGAGCAGACGCTGAAACGCCTGGACCTGACGACGAGAGACACGATGGGTCCGCGGTTGAGCTGCTGCACCACTGGAGCTCACCAGCACCCGGATTACTCTTCCGTCGCGCATTAGGGTCGTCTTGTAGGTCTGCCCAGCAAAACCACCACTGCTAATCGCTTGAAACACTTCTCCCTCTGCTAGTGCAGGCGCAGGTTCCGGTTGGGGCCTTTGTCCTGTGGGGCTTTGTGGGGGCCTTTGCGCGGGTGGCTGTTGTACCGGATTGGGAGAAGGGGTGGCGCTAGGGGAAGGCAACTGGCTGGTAGTGGGAGGTTCTAGTTGCAACACCTGTCCATCGGCATTGGTGCGGTAGGTCCAAGCCTGACGCCCATCAGACAGAGTGATGCGCCAACCCTCAACTAACGCCTGCAAACACAGTTGTTCAAGAGTGCCAAGCCCCAAACAGCCATCTGTCCAAGTTTGCCGACTGGCTGCAATTACCCGCAGTTGAGTAGCTGGGATGCCCACCCGATTTGACAGATCTTGCTGTACTCGCCTCAGCAGGGCTGGTGGCAGTGCTGGGTCTGGTTGGGCTTGAGTCAATTCGAGCACTGGTAACGAGTGAGGAGTGGCGAGAACCGCTTGGGGCAGGACTAGACCCATGCCCAGAGACAAAGTAGCGAGCAGAACAGCCGCACGAAGCGGTTGGTGGCAGAGATCTAAGGGTTTCACGGTTGCACAGAGAGAGTGAGCGCCAGGGAGCTGGACCGATCCCATAAGCCGAAGACAAAGATCGCGGGAAGGGTCAGCCTTTAGCCAAGTTTTGAGGATCCAAGTCTTGAACCTGAACCAGGCTTTCCCGACCCAAGCTCCCCAGACGCCCGCCTAGCTGCCTGAGTTCCACCACCAGGCTTGGGCAGGTGATGGACCTGGAGGGGCTTGAGATTGAGCTTTAGCGGGCTAAGGGTAAGGCACGGGGCAGACGGATCGTTAGTAATAGGTTGGAGAGGCTGTTATTAACCGCACGGCCTTGAGGGGTGAAACGATCAAAGCCAAAGTCGTTGTCATTGCCCACCGCAATCGTGTTGGCATCAACCACCGTCAACCCTTCGATTTTGTCAGGCATATTTGGCAGCTTGCTGAGGTCTACTAGCAGCGTCTTGCCGACGGGCGTGATGTTATTTTCCGCAAGTTGCGCAGGCGTGAGCGCCTCCAGCGAATTGCCAGTATTTTGCAGATCACTCCAACGGCTGCCCAAAATATTAGTGGCTCGGCTGAGATCGATTTGATAGATGTGGGCGACTTTATCGGTGCGCTCATCAACCAGGAGTGTGGTTGGATTCACAAAGGCCACATCGCTCAGCTTCATTTCGCCTTGATCGGCTTCCCGAAACGTCCTTGATGGCTCAGCCACATAAACATATTCCGCCACTGGCCTAAGAGAGCGGGTATCAACTACAAGCAGTCGGATCATGCGAGAAGCCCGACCAATATCTTTAGTTGGAAAATCGAGAGGGCTTTGCAACACCGCAAAGATACGCGAACCATCTCGGCTTAAGGTTAAGCCCTCAAAGCCGCGATTGCCCCGACGCTTACTGTAGATAGCGGGCAGAACCGCACGGACATCAGTATCCGCAGTTAAGGTTAGTCCTCCAGGTACCAGGCGATATAAGACCGTACCATTAGGAGCAATCTGAGCCAGACTGGGGCTGTACTCATCACAAACCCAAAAGCTGCCATCTTGAGCGCGGGCCAGTCCTTCAATGTCTAAACCATTGGGATTTAAGGCTAAACGGGTTTGGCCATCAAAGCTGTAAGGAGTTTCATCCGCTTCAGTATTGGAAATACCGGTAACCGGCTGACCGCTGCGAGTGCGAATTATGGTTTGGCCAATGATTTGTAACTGATCGCCCACGGTGCGTAGCTTATAGATGACTGGGCTATATTCTGGTACTGGAAAGGTGCGGCGACGATCCTCGCCTACGCGAACCTGACCATTCGGTCCACGATCGGCGACGGCATAAAACGTATTTTCCGGATCGCCACTCATGTGATGCAAGCCCGAAAATAGCCCTCCCAGCTGTAGTCCCCGGTCATCGCGAACTTGACCAGGCCAAGCCCGCTCTTGAGCCGCTTTCAGCGCAACAGGATTAAGACTATAGCGACCTAAAATTGTGGGCTCTCCAAGGTTAGCTTGAGCCTGACCTTGAACTTGCTGACCGGAAATCGCCCAAGCAATTGCTAACAGTCCTGTGAGTCCAACTAGGGTAAGTAACCGATGCATTGCTAGCCTCACTACCACGGTAAACGACACCCCTAGATCCTCCTGCTTGAAGGTTAAATCTTGGTAAGCAAACTGGAATCTTCGTGATAGTCGAGAGTGAGTTTTCCACAAGCTGTTTGCCCTGCTGTGGAAAAAGTTGAGCCGAAATTGCCAGTTGATTGGCGGAGCTTCGCTCGCAGATCAAGGACTTCAAATCCTCATGTGCTAGCTGAAGAATTGGGCAGTTAACTGCTACCAATACAGTAGGTCCAAAACTACTAAAAGCTTTTGCCGGTCAAGTTTTCAGGCATTGCTCAGAGTGACCCAGCAGGCAGCTTAGTCATAGTGGATAACGGGGTTAAGCCGCAGAGCAAGACCTGCTTAGCAGCCTGATCAACTGACTGGGAAGCCCGACCACATTTCTCAATCTGTACGGTCAGACAAAAAGTTTTCCACAGCTATAGGAGCTAAGCCGAGAGCTGAGCGGAAGGTTAATTTACCTCCCAAACTCGGCTTCTCACTCGCTCTCTCGCCCGACCTTTCAAGGGCTTTACTCAGAGGTTAAAGCACGAGTTATGGCACTAATCGAGCCGAGGCGGTCGCGTAGCTGTTCGAGCCTTGCATTGCTATCGACTGGGTCACGGGGTGGCAAAGTCTCGGAATTGGGCCAATTAGCCATGCCCTCACAAACGCAGCTCAGCCCCTGCGTCTGACCAGAGGTGCAAACGGGCACTAGAACCGAGCAACGGGCGCAACCCTCAATCGCCCACTGCTCAGTTAGCAACGTCTGGATTGTCTGCTCAGTTCCTTCTAGATAACAGTCTCCTGTTTGAGGGTCGCTCACTCGCTCCCACAGAGCTTCAAACTCAGGAGTATAACCATTGCCTTGCAAAATCCGGCTCGGCGCTAGCCGCTGGTCGCTCTCCTGAATGACGATTGACTTGCCCAACTGCAACCAGTGAGCAAGGTAGCGTTTGACTTCGTGAGCAGCTGCCATGAAACTCCAAGGAATGATTTTGCCAAGATGATTTTGAGGTGTTTTGGTGCGAAGATCAACGCCACACTGAGCCCCTCGAACTCCTCGATCGTAGTGCGTTCCACTCAGAAACTACTAGGTTGCCACCAAAGTTGTTCACGAAGCTTGAGCTTGGTTTACAGATCACTACAGGCGCTACTTTTATAGATGGCATATATGGCTCTGTAGACGGGGCTCGGGATAACGACCCTAGGGACAATAGCTGCTGATTACCCGTCCACCACCTCGGAACTGAGCAAAGTAACGCAGGCTAACGGGGTCATTAACAGTTGCCGACAAGTGATCAACGCCAATGCCATTGCGACCCTGATCAACGCCGGAACTGTGTAGATAGCGACCCTCGCCCAGCACCAAGCCCACATGGGTCGCTCGATAGTCGGCAGGTCCAAAAAATACTAGATCCCCAGGCTGTAGCTCAGCTAGAGCAACGGGTTTGACAAAGGCTTCCTGCTGATAAGCATCGCGGGGTAACCAAATCCCAGCGGACTGAAATGCTGCCTGCATCAGACCGGAGCAATCGTAGTTCGGCCCCACTGTACCGCCCCAAAGATAATAGTTCGCTTGGGCAGAAGCCTGAAGCGCAAATTGAATCACTTGGGGCAGTCGAGCCTGAATCTGCTCAAGGTTAAGCTCGGCTGGCTGATAGGCATTGGCGGCAGGCTGCACCTGAGTTTCGTCTTGAGGATCGAGCCAACCTGGATAGTTGTCCTCAACCAGTCGAATTAGTTTGGCCTGCACATTCTCTGGCTGGTCACTGACTCGCTCCTTAGGCTGTTCTGCCCTAGCTAGAACAACCTGAGCTTGGCCTGACTCAGGTTGTTCTGGCTCAAATCTCGATGAATCTGGAGAGTCGTAACAGAAGTAACGCCCTGCTGCCATTTGGGTCGCTAGGCGGCTCAAATCAGGCCCGTCGTAAACATTCAGCGCCCTCAGCGCTTGATACTGAACTACTTGCATTTTGTTTGTGCATTTTGTTGGGGATACCCCCACGAACGCCCACTGCGGTTCAGAATAAAACCGTGTATCTACCGTGAATCATAAGCAGCTATGAGCAACTCTGAACCCAATGGGGCGACAACTGTGCTCATTGTCGAGGATGACCCGATGATGCAAGCGGGTCTAGAAGTAGCCCTGGGAATGCTACCGGACCTAGAGATCGTTGGCTCAGCGGCAGATGGGGTTGCTGGGGTGTTGGCTGCTAAGCGGTTGCAGCCTGATGTCGTGCTCATGGATATCGCCATGCCTCGCATGGACGGCATTGAGGCGACTGTCCAGATCAAGCGCAGCCGACCTCAGACCCGCGTGATCATGCTGACGTCTTACACCAATGGCACTGAAGTGATTGCAGCTCTCGCCAGTGGCGCCGATGCCTATTGCGTCAAAGGCTCTAGCCCAGACACTGTGCTGTTTGCAATTGAGGCTGCCCTGGCTGGAACCGGCTACCTGGATCCGTTGGTGGCTCGTCAGGTTTTCGACCGGCTCAAACCGCCTGGCAAAGGCAATACTCAAGTTTTTGGTACGCTCTCTATTCGTGAACTGGAAGTGCTGAGGTTAGTGGTGGAAGGTATGAGCAACCAGGAGATTGCCGATGCTCTGACCTTAAGCCAAAACACGATCAAAACCCATGTGCGCAGCATCATGAACAAGCTCTCTGTGGATGACCGAGTCCAAGCAGCAGTCAAAGCATTGCGGGCCGGTTTGGTCTAACGGTTGAGCTAAACTTTATGGCGCGTCCGGTTAAGCGTAGACACAACAGAAAGCGGCTAGTGCAACTGAGCCTGCTGGGGGCCCTGAGTTGCTTGGGCACCTGGCTTTTAGGCGGCGAGCTTTGGCGCGAGGTTGGGCTAGCCCAGACCTCAGTTAGTCAACTGGCAAGTGACAGCTTGCAGGAGGCACAAATATTGGGACTGACTGGGGAGGTGGCTCTGGTCAGCCTGCTGATGGTGGCGCTGCACCGCCTCAAAGTCTGGTTGGGGTTGCTGCCCCTTTATCTATATCTGGGTATCATCTGCTTGCTGCTGTTTCCGCCGGGCTTGGCAGTACAGCTCACAGATACCTGGGCCGTCTACCGTTCCTCGGCGCTTTATCTGGCAGCGCTGCTCAATGGCATTGTGTTGCTCTACACCCTGGAAGGAACAGCAGAGGCTCGCAAGGCGATTGCCAGCCTGTTGCTAGCTTGTGGGGCCATCTACATCTTGCAAGCCTTGAGTGCTCTGCAAGCCATTAATCCCCTGACTTTCTCGCCTGATTTTGCTGACAAAATCTGGTTCAAAGTTCCTGACCCCTTGCAATTTTTGGCGGCGGGCCTGTCGCTCACCGTGGATAGCTTGGTGCTGGTTGGGCTGTATCAGTTTTTGGTGAACCGGCTCAAAACAGTGCCCTTACCTTTGTCACTGTTTGGTGCTTATTTGGTTACCGTTGCGCTAGACAGCATTGTCTTTTGGCTACTCTACGGCCACTTCGATTCACCCAGCTTGATTGACTTTTTCTACACCGACACCGTTGCCAAGTTGGGAGGCAGCATCGTCAGCGGCATTGTAGTGATGACTTATATTGGCTGGCTATTCCGCCAAAATCGAGATGAGTTGCGCAACGGTGTGCTCAATCGCCCAGCTCTGATGATTGTGTTGCCCCGTCGTCAATTTGAACAAATGCAAGCCGCCTTAGCTGCCCAACGGCGGCAGGAAGAATTCGTCGCGACCCTCACCCACGATCTGCGTACGCCTCTGATGGGCATGTTGATGGTCCTGAAGTCGCTGACCCACACCCGTGCGCTCGGCGCCACTGAACTGGCGCCCCTTAAAGGTGCTGTCTTAGAAGGCATGATCCACGCAGGCGAGCGACAGCTCAACTTGATCAACACGCTGCTCGAAGTCCACCAAAACGACACTCGAGGACCGAGCATCCACCCCAAGATCCAGCCCCTTCAGCCCAGCTTAGAAGGAGCCGTGGCAACGGTTCAGACTTTACTGATTGAGCAGCAATCTCAGCTAGAACTGGTTATTCCGACGGACTTGCCCCCGCTTGAGTTCGACGCCAACCAGGTGCAACGGGTGCTCGAAAACCTCCTGGGCAACGCGCTACGCCACAACCCTGAGCCGATCAACATTGTGCTTTCGGTTGAGCAACGGGGGCAGTCCTACTGGATTCGGGTTCAAGACAATGGCGTTGGCCTCACGGCTGAGGAGTGCGAGCAGTTGTTTGAACGCCACAGTCGAGGTACCCACAATTGGCGCAGTGCCAGTTCTGGTTTGGGTCTGTATCTATGCCGTCAAATTGTAGAGGCCCACGGTGGCCGCATTTGGGCTGAATCATTGGCCACGGGCGGGGCAGCTTTCAACTTTACTCTGCCCAATAGACCAGTCTCTCAGGAGCTTGCCTAAGGCAAGGAGCCCTAAGCTAAACTGCGTCTGGGTCCACTCCGAGCGCTCGTAGCCGAGTTGCTAGACGCTCAGCTCGCTCTGCCTGCTGCCTAGCCTGGATTTCGCGTTGGAGTGCGGCGTTTAGCTCTTCAGGGATCAGTCGTTTCTCGCCACTATCTTCTCGATAGAAGCTAATCAGTTGCCCTTCTGCTATCAAGCGAAGCTGTAGGGGTTCACTCCGACTGTCCGTGATTGGCTCATAAAAATCGCCTCGCAGCCGATAGCCCCGCAACTGCTCTTTGATCCATTCTCCTTTCGGGTCAAACAACCAATACTCTTGCACTCCCAATTGTGATCTTTAGTGTCCTGGGAACTAATCTCAAAAACTACCCCTGGAACCTGCCGCTCTTCCCAAATCTTGTAACTATTATTTGAGAACTTCTAAGGTACTTAGCAGAGCATAAAGGTGGCCGTAGCTCTCAGCCGCGGGCTTGCCGTCAGAACTGGAGTAGAAAATTGAGGGTTGTTGAGTTGCTGGCAAAAGAGTAGCCATAGACACTAGAGAGGTCTCGTGTGTATGGCTACTCTGCAATCTATGACTATGGACCCTACTACGGCCTTTAGTGGCTAACTGAGGTGGTTTCAGCTGTGCTGGGTTGGCTCGATTTGTTATGGCTTAATTCAAGTGGAGAGGGTGTCTGATCGCTATTTGCTGTATTGGCAGGTAAGTCCGTAGGGGAGGGTTCTTTTTTCAAAATTAGAACCCCTTGTGAACGCACAGCAATCAAAGCCGCTTTAATCACAACGGCTGTGGGCACTGCAATCACAACCCCTAATAAGCCACCCACCCGAGCACCAGTTAGAACCGAAATTAAGACCCAAACTGGGTTAAGACCTGTCACCCGGCCCAAGACTCTCGGCGCGATCAAGTTCTCAATAATCTGTTGCACAATCACTGCTGCAGACAGCACGCGTAAGCCCAAACTGACATCTTGCAGGGTGACTAGTAGCGTGACCAGAGCAATGCCCACTGAGCCACCAAAGGGCACAAGCGCCATCAGACCAATCGTCAGACCAAACAGCAAGCCAAAGGGAACCTTCAACACCAAAAAGGTGGGAATCAGCGCCGAGGCCATACAAGTGCCCAGGATAAACTGACCGATGAAGAAATTCTGAAAGCTCAGACGCAACGTCTCCGAAAATGGCTCTCGAATTTCATTCGGCAACCACTCGGTCAAACTCGTCCACAGCCGGTCCCCATACTGCAATAGATAGAAAGTCAGAAAGATAGTGAGCAGGACATCTAACAGGCGGGTAAGGGTGAACACCGCCAGATTCAAAACCTCACCGGCAATCGCCTGCAACTGCCCCTTCAAACGACTGGTAATTTGTAGCGGCAGATCCACCGGACCCAGCGTCAGATTGAAGTTTTCAAAGCGTGTATTGATTTGCTCGTTGAGCAGTACCAACTGACGCTGGCCTGAATCAATCCACTCCGGCAAACGAGCTACCAACTGTTGAGCTTGAGCCAGAGCAATGGGCACCAGCGTTACGCCCAAGGCCAGCAAAATTGATACCGTCACCAAAAAAACCAGGACAGCGGCAGGCCCCCGCCGGTTACCCTGCCGCTCCATAAAGCTCACGGGGTAGTTCAACAGAAAGGCCAGCAGCGATGCCGCAATTACAACGACAAACAGCTCGTGGAAATAGCGAAAGGTTAGAAAGAAGGCCAGAGCATTGAGCACGAGCAGTGGCATTGCCAGGGCAATCACTAGGAAGCGCGATATGGGGGCAAGCGCTTCCCACCAGTTCAGCAGTTTGTTTTGACGTATGTTGTGGCCCACAGGAAACCCTCAGAGCGGAGAAGCCTTCTACCAGTCAACCCAGCTTTAACTAGCATCGCTTCGTGCTAGAGACTGGGATCACTGTTCCCTAGGTACTGGGTTGACAGTAATCACTTGGATACTATCAGTTGGTTCTAAGCCAAGCGGATCTAACCTAGCCCTAAACCCATTTACAACTTAGAGATGCCTCAGCTTCAGAGCTGGCTCAACTGAAGCTGACTTGCCTGAGGTGGCTTACCTAGAGCTGACTTACTGGGCCTTCTTCCAATTCAGGCACCCGCACCGAAATTAGGTAGCCACATCGATGCTCACCGTCAACCATCCAGTGCGTACGCTCGACCTTGACCTGGTCAACCCCAGAGAGGGCTTCTGAAAACATTTCTAATTCGTGACCGCAGACGGTCGGGAAAGACTCAGCCAGTTGCGAGATAGCACAGTGGTGCTCGACCAGGAGAAACCGTCCACCCTCGACAGCATGATATTCGGCCATGTACCCCTCGGTCTGGCGAAGTTGGGCCAGGATGGCAACTCGCTCTTGCAGAGGTCCGGTCCCGATTTGGGCTCGATAGCTCAAAGCCTTGCGTTGCCACTGTTTGTGAAGCAGCGAGCCGAGTTGCTCTGGCCCCATCTCCTCAGACAGCACTGCTAACATGCCAACCGCAAACTCGTCGTAGCGCTGAGGAAACTGGGTTCGGCCTGCTTCTTCCGTCAAAGAGTACTGATGCTGCGGTCGCCCCATCCCTACCTGGACCGGCGTGTGGCGCACCAAGTTTTCCGTCTCCAAATCCTTGAGGTGACGACGCACAGCTTGGACGGTAATCTCTAAGCGCTCCGCTAGCTCATGTGCTGTAGATTGCGGATGCTGTCGCAGATGCCGTAGGATGTCCTGTTTGGTGGAGGGTTCTGTCGCTGTCACAGGTTTGGCTCCCCAGGGGTGCACGTTCACTCCGATGTTTTCTCTAGTTCTCTAGCCGGACTTTGACAACATCAATGTTTCCAATGTAGGCTACACTAGAGAAAAGTAACAGCTTTGTTGCTTTAGTATATTCAAGTTTGCCTTAATTTTATCAACTCGCATGAACTTGCAGGCAGGGGAGGAAGATCGCTCGTGAGCAAGGCGCTCCGCATCAGTAACCTGAAGGCCACCGTTGAGGGGGCATCTATCCTTAAGGGGGTCGATCTGGAGGTCCGTCCGGGTGAGATCTGTGCCCTGATGGGACCCAATGGTTCCGGCAAGTCTACGCTGGCCTACACGCTGATGGGTCATCCCAAATATCAAGTCACTAGCGGTGAGGTCTTCCTGGGAGAAGACAATTTGCTGGAGATGGACCCTTCTGAGCGTTCCCGTGCCGGTCTGTTCTTAGCCTTTCAATATCCCCACGAAATTCCCGGGGTCACGATTACTAACTTCCTGCGCACCACGCTAAAAGCTAGGGGCCGGGATATGGACATCTTTGACTTCCAAGACTTGATGGAAGAGAAGATGGCGCAGTTGGAGATGGACCGCTCCTTTGCTCAGCGCTATCTCAATGACGGCTTCTCCGGGGGCGAAAAGAAGCGGGCTGAGGCGTTGCAAATGCTGATGCTAGAGCCGTCAATTGCCATCCTAGATGAAACCGATTCAGGCTTGGACGTCGATGCCCTGCGGATTGTCTCTCAAGGTGTGAACTCCCTGCGGAGTCCTGATTTTGGCGCTTTGGTTATCACCCACTACCAGCGCATTCTCGACTACATCACCCCTGATCGCGTGGTGGTGTTTATTGACGGTCGGGTTGTGCTCGAAGGTGGTCCTGAACTAGCCAAGCGAATCGAGCGCGAAGGTTACGATTCCATCCGTGCTGGCGTGTCTGTAGAAGCCTGATTTCACAGCTACTCAGATAGGTTTCACACCCCGCCGAGCCCACCAGACACTCCGGCCACAAGTCTTTCAAAAATCCCTAGTAGAGAACACGAACGGACCCGATTCTTATGGTTAGCACTCCTTCGAAGCGCCCTGATCTTCAATTTGAGCGTCAGGCAAACTACGAAACCGAGTTCGGCTTCCACGACGAAGAGAACTATCTATTTAAGACTCCCAAAGGGCTAAATGAGGAAGTGGTGCGAGCCATCTCTGCCCGCAAACAAGAGCCCGAGTGGATGCTGGAGTTCCGGTTGAAGTCCTATCGGCTGTTTGCAGACATGCCGATGCTCAACTGGGGTGGTGAGCTATCAGGGCTCGACTTTGACGAAATCTACTACTACATGCAGCCCTCCACTAAGGAGGCTCGTAGCTGGGAAGATGTTCCCGACTCAGTGCGTCGCACCTTTGATCGTCTGGGCATTCCCGAAGCTGAGCGCGCGTCTCTAGCGGGTGTGGGCGCTCAGTACGACTCCGAGATGGTCTACCACAACCTGCAGCAGGACTTAGTAGATCAGGGCATTATCTTCAAGGGCATGGATGCCGGTCTGCGCGAGCACGAAGATATTGTGCGCAAGTACATCGGCTCGATTATTCCACCTAGCGATAACAAGTTTGCAGCGCTGAACTCAGCTGTATGGTCGGGTGGCTCGTTCATCTACGTGCCCAAAGGCGTTCACGTTGATATTCCCCTACAAACCTATTTCCGGATCAACGCTGACAAAGCTGGTCAGTTTGAGCGCACGCTGATCATCGCTGACGAAGGCGCTTACGTGCATTACATCGAGGGCTGTACGGCTCCAGTCTACGCCGCAGATGCTCTGCACAGCGCCGTGGTTGAACTGGTCGCTCTGCCCGGTGCCCGGATTCGCTATTCGACCGTGCAGAACTGGTCCAAGAACGTATACAACCTGGTGACCAAGCGGGCCTACGCTTACGAAAACGCCACCGTCGAATGGATCGACGGCAACATGGGCTCCAAACTCACCATGAAGTACCCAGCGGTTTGGCTGATGGGCGAAGGGGCTCACGGTGAAGTGCTGAGTCTGGCCTATGCCAGCGAAGATCAGCATCAAGACACTGGAGCCAAGATGGTCCACGTTGCGCCTAACACCACCTCGCGCATCGTTTCCAAGTCGATCTCTCGCGGAAGCCAGAGTCGCACCAGCTATCGTGGCCTGGTCAAGGTAACGCCTGAAGCCACGAATGCCCGAAGCACCGTGCAGTGTGACGCTCTGTTGCTGGACTCCGAGTCCCGCAGCGACACCTACCCCTACATGGAGATCGATAACGTCACCGCCAATATCGGCCATGAAGCGTCGGTGTCCAAGATCAGCGAAGAGAAGCTGTTCTACTTGACCTCGCGTGGACTAACCGAAGAGGAAGCCATGCGTATGGTGGTTGCAGGCTTCATCGAGCCGATTACGCGAGAGCTACCGATGGAGTATGCCGTTGAGATGAACCGCCTGATTGAGCTGGAAATGGAAGGCTCGATCGGCTAAACAACTCCGAAACCTATCCCCCACCCCCTTTGCCTAGTACTTGCTAAGAGGGGGTGAGGGTGGAGTTGTGAGTTAGAACTCCGAGTTAAGACCGTGAGTTAGGGACGCAGTGAGCATAGTGAGCAGAAGGGACTGGCCGTGACGCAGACGATTGCACCGCTGAAGTTTGAATTGGACACCGCTGAACCGCAGTGGCTTCAGGCGGTGCGGCAACAGGGCTTTGAGTTTTTCGACAATACCCCCTTGCCCACGCGCAAGCCAGAGGAGTGGCGCTACAGCCATCGTCGTCTGGAGCGTGTGCTGTTTCGTGAGTTTGACTATCTGCCTGCTTCTGACGCCGACTTAAGCCAAGTGCAATGGCCAGCAGAGCTGAAGCCGGAAGCCGTTCAGGTGGTGTTCATCAATGGTCATCTCGCCAAACTAGACGCCGAGCAGCTGAATGAGGCAGGCGCGAAACTGCTGCCCATTGAGCAAGCGCTCAAGCACCCCAAGCATGTTTTGGAGCAGAGCTTTGGGCAGCTCGTTCCACCTACTCAAAGCCATGCGGCAGCCTTCCATTACGCTTTTTCCCACAGTGGGGTTCATCTCTATGTGCCCCGCAACACGCATTTGGAGCAGCCAATCCAGATCGTGCATTGGGTAGATCGTCCCCGCACGACGGTGTTGCCTCATCTGCATGTGGTAGCAGAGCAGGGTTCTCAAGTCACAGTGATCGAGTGGTTTCTGTCGCCTGAGGGTACCGAACTGATTTGCAGTCATGCTGCTGAAATTGACACCGGGGACAATGCCCAAGTGCTCTATTCGCCGGTGCAACTGTGGGGTAGCGGAGCTAGCCATCTCAGCCATCAGTTCTTTAAGAACGAACGCGACAGTCGTCTGCAAGCTGTGCTGTTGAATTTAGGTGGGGATTTTACAAGGCTGGAGCTGAGCACCGAGCAAGCAACTGGGGCAGACGCTCGGGTTTCTTGCGCCTACTTGGGAGGTGAGCGTCAGCATTTTGATCACCAAACCAAGCAAATCCACAGTGCTCCCCACGCCACTAGCAATCTAGATTTCAAAGGTGCTCTCACCGGCAAGGCTCGCTCGGTTTATCGAGGCTCGGTGTTCGTCAAAAAAGCAGCGCAGCTGACTAATGCCTACCAGCTCAATAACAATTTGATCTTGAGCGAGGGAGCCAGGGCTGACTCAACGCCTTCTCTGGAAATTGAAGCGGATGATGTAAAGTGCTCCCACGGCGCGACAGTGGGGCAAATCGATCCGGAACAGGTGCTGTATTTGATGGCACGCGGCATTCCTAAGGCCATTGCTGAGCAATTGATTGTGCGAGGCTATCTAGCTAAAGTGATCGACCTAGCACCGACTGAGGCAATTCGAGCGGCTGCCGATCAAGCCATCAACCGCAAACTCTATTAATCTCACCCCCCTTTTTTCTGATGACCTTCACTCAGCAAAAAACGCTTGCAGCTCAGGTCAGATCTGACTTCCCAATTTTGCATCAGGAAGTCAACGGCAAGCCTTTGGTTTATCTGGATAATGCGGCTACATCGCAGAAACCTCTTGCCGTCCTCAATGCCCTAGAGCACTATTACAAATTCGATAATGCCAATGTGCATCGAGGTGTGCATGCGCTGAGTGCTCGGGCCACCGATGCTTACGAAGCTGCACGTGATAAAGTTGCGGCTTTTGTCAATGCCGCCTCTCGCAAAGAGATCATCTACACTCGCAATGCTTCTGAGGCGATTAATCTAGTTGCCTATAGCTGGGGCATGAACCGCCTGCAAGCGGGCGATGAAATTATTCTGAGTGTGATGGAGCATCACAGCAACTTGGTGCCCTGGCAAATGGTGGCGCAACGCACAGGCGCAGTGCTGAAATTTGTCGAGCTAACTGAAACGGGCGAGTTCGATTTTGAGCAGTTCAAGAGCTTGCTCTCAAATCGCACCAAGTTAGTGACGACGGTATACGTTTCTAACGCCCTGGGTTGTGTTAGCCCGGTCGAAGATATCGTGCGCGAAGCCCATGCAGTTGGGGCGCGAGTGCTGCTCGATGCCTGTCAGGCGGTGCCTCATATGCCTGTAGACGTGCAAGCAATTGGCTGCGATTGGCTAGTTGCCTCAGGCCACAAAATGTGCGCACCAACTGGCATTGGCTTCCTCTATGGCCAGCTGGAATTGTTGCGCGAAATGCCGCCCTTCTTTGGCGGGGGCGAAATGATTCAGGACGTGTATCTGGATCACTCAACTTATGCCGATTTGCCTCATAAGTTCGAAGCGGGAACTCCGGCTATTGGCGAAGCGATTGCACTGGGTGCAGCAGTCGATTATCTCTCTGGCCTTGGCATGGAGCGCATCCATGCCTATGAGCAAGAATTGGCTCATTATCTGTTCGAGCGTTTGGCTGAGATCCCACAGATTAAAACCTATGGCCCTCATCCCAAACAGGCTCATCGCGCTGCTCTGGCCTCCTTTACCGCGGGGGAGGTTCACCCTCAAGACCTCTCAACTCTGTTAGATCAGTCTGGGATTGCGATTCGCACCGGCCACCACTGTACCCAGCCATTGCATCGCTACTTAGGCGTCAGTTCCACGGCTCGCGCTAGCCTCTACTTCTACAACACGCGTGAAGAAATCGATACCTTCATCGAGACGCTCAAGGAAACTCTAGAGTTCTTCAACGGTATGTTGGGCTAGAGTAGGCTGGCCTAACTGCAAATTGCTAGACTGCTCAGCTTATGAATATCTTAATTCGCCCGCTGCAAGAGAGTGATCTTGCTCGGGCCGATTATATTTTTCGCCTTGCTTTCGGGACTTTTCTCGGTGTAAGCGATCCGTCCCAGGCTTTTGGCGATCGGTCTTACATGCAACGCTGGTCTACTGATCCTAAAGCAGCATTTAAGGCAGAACTGGATGGGCAGTTAATAGGGTCGAATTTTGCCTTTACGTGGGGTAGCTTTGGTGGCTTTGGTCCCCTGACGGTTCACCCTGATTATTGGGGTAAAGGGGTAGCTCAGCAGTTGATTGAACCAACCCTAGATTACCTACAGCAACAGGGTATTCAACAGGCAGGGTTTATGACCTTTCCCAACAGCCCTATGCACGTTCATCTGTATCAGAAATTCGGGTTTTGGCCCCGATTCCTCACGGCTCTAATGTGCAAGACAGTGCAGCCAGCCCAACCAAATCCAACTATGCAAGGCATCCGATATTCGGAACTATCTGAACCTGAGCGAGTTGAGTGTTTGCATGCTTGTCGCACCTTGACTGACCAAATTTATCCAGGTTTAGACCTAGAACGCGAAATCGTTGCAGTTGCCACTTATCACCTAGGCGATACTATTTTGCTGTGGGACGATGCACAACTGTCAGCATTTGCTGTTTGCCACTGCGGTTCCAACACTGAAGCTGGTAGCCAATCAACCTATATCAAGTTCGGGGCCGTTCGTCCTGTCCAGCGTGCAGCTCAAATCTTTGGCCAATTGCTAAATGCTTGTGAGAACTTCTGCCTAAGTATGGGCAGCTCGCAACTTTTAGCGGGGGTCAATACTAGCCGCCAAGGCGCCTATCAGCAGCTACTTGACTATGGCCTGCGCACCGAAAGATTAGGTCTGGCGATGCATAAGCCCAATGAACCCGGACACAATCGAGCGGACGTTTTTGTGATTGATGATTGGCGTTAGCACTCAATCGCACTCAATGAAAAGGTGGGACAGCAGAAGCACACCTTTCTGGCGCTACGCATCACCTCGTTAAAAAACTTAATAATCAGGTCTAGGTCCCTCCAGCCAACGTTTATAGCGTCTGGCTAGAGTGAACTCGCAGGAGCATTTCAGTCTCAGAGGCTATGATGGAGATCAGATTAAGTTCGGTCGGTAGATTGCACAATTTCACTTTTGAACAGTCTTTCTCCGAATCTGAGTCCCATTACTTAGCTTGGAGAAAGCGCAAATGAGTATTTACGTTGGAAACCTTTCCTACGATGTTACTGAGGAAAACCTCAGCGAGATTTTTGCTGAATACGGCACGGTCAAGCGTGTCCAACTGCCCACAGACCGTGAAACAGGTCGTCTACGTGGCTTCGGTTTTGTGGAAATGCAAGACGAAGCTAATGAGGACGCTGCCATCAGTGCCCTGGATGGAGCAGAGTGGATGGGGCGTGACCTCAAAGTAAACAAAGCCAGACCCCGTGAGTCACGTGGTGGTGGCGGCGGTGGCAACTTTGGCGGTAACTTCTCTGGGGGCCGTCGCTACTAAAGCTCACAAGGCTTTTGAGCGCTTAATGGCATCCTAACGGCAAGTGCAGCAGGGGATTCCAATGTGGGTTCCCTGCTGTTTGTCGTTTGATTGTTCACCCTACGGAATAAACAATATGACTCAAGTGTTCGTTGGCGAAAATGAGGGAATTGAGTCAGCCTTACGCCGCTTCAGACGAAATGTTATTCGAGCAGGCATCTTTGCTGATTTAAAGCGCCTGCGTCATTTCGAAACCCCTGCTGAGAAAAGCAAGCGTAAGGCCATTGCCAGAAGGCGTAAGAAGCGCTCTCGCTAACTTGAATTAGAGTTTTGAGTCAGTTCCGTCAGCAAACATCAACGAGCCTCGGGAGACCTATGCCTTCTCAAGTTTCTGGAACCAGCGCCTCAACCGAGCCATCTTTTGATGTGACTATTTTCAAAGGCAACAACCATCGTCCAAAGTATGTTGCTTCTTGCTTAAGTCAACATGTGCCGAGTCTGCCTGCCAATCAGGTTAGCAGCATCCTTGCTTGCATCAGCCGCTCTGGTAAGGCAACCATTCACCTCGGTAGTGACCCGCTGGTCATTCGCTCCTGCATTCAAGGTCTCTCAGCCACAGAGCTCAAATACAGCTTGACCAACACCCTTTGAGCTCGACTTGACGGACAATGTTGCTAATTTATATTGGCGTAGCTGTATCTGCAACTTGTAGGTAGGGACAAGACCGCTTCGTCCCTACAGTGGTCCACTACAGTAGTCCCTTGTTCTTAATAGTCGTTCTTGATAATTGCTCCTGATAAATTAAGATTAGTTGGAAATAATCAAGAAAGCATTACAGTCAACTGATATTGATATTACTAAATTATTGTTGCTATTGTTGCATGATTTTTCATAGCTAGCCTTCGATAACTTTGCAGTCTACTTAATTCGCCTTACTCAATTTGTCTGAGGTAAATTGAGTTGAATTGAGTGAGTGAACAACGAGGAAATCTCAATAACAACAGGGACTCTGTCTGCTCCTTAAAGCTGAGCGATAGAGTCCCTGCTGTGTTTTTTAGAGATGTTGCTTGGAGGTTTTAGCTCTAGGACTAACGCTTGCTAGTTTACGCTCACCAACTCCCGCTCTAGATCAGCAAACAATACCGTGCTCAGGTAGCGCTCGCCGAAGCTGGGTTGAATGAACACAATCAGCTTGCCTGCATTCTCAGGACGTTTGGCAACTTGAACCGCAGCATAAACGGCAGCCCCACTGGAAATACCGCTCAGCAAGCCTTCCTCCCGAGCCAACCGCCGTCCGTATTGGATTGCTAGGTCGTCTGGGACAACAAACACTTCGTCAATCAACTTGGTGTCAAGAACTTCGGGTACGAAACCAGCCCCAATGCCTTGGATTTTGTGAGGGCCGGGTGTGCCACCACTCAGCACTGGACTACTGCTGGGTTCTACAGCAATCGCTTGAAACTCTGGCTTGCGCGACTTGATCACTTCAGCCACGCCTGTAAGGGTGCCGCCTGTGCCTATACCTGAGATCAAGATGTCGATTTGCCCATCAGTATCAGCCCAGAGCTCCTCCGCCGTGGTTTCCCGGTGCACCTGAGGGTTAGCTGGATTGCGGAATTGCTGGAGCATGTAAGCATTGGGCAAGTCCTGAACCAACTCCTCAGCTCGCTGAATCGCGCCCCGCATGCCTAGATTGCCAGGGGTCAGTTCTAGCCGTGCGCCAAAGGCTTTGAGCATAGAGCGACGCTCGGTGCTCATAGTTTCGGGCATCGTTAAAATCAACTCATAGCCCCGAGCCGCAGCAACCATGGCCAGCGCAATTCCGGTGTTGCCCGAAGTCGGTTCAATCAAAACAGTTTTGCCGGGAGCAATTTGTCCCTCAGCCTCAGCCGTCTTGATCATGTTGACGCCGATGCGATCCTTCACAGAGCTGGCTGGGTTCATGCTCTCCAGCTTGGCAACCACTCGGCCCACCGCCCCCTCACTCTGAGGGATGCGATTCAACTGCACCAGGGGTGTGCGACCAACTAACTCTGTGATATCGTGGGCGATTTTCATAGTGAATTGAGCCTGTTCTCCACCATCATTCTACGTTAATTCGGTCAAGATTCTAGAGATTAAGGGCGCTTGATCCCAGGCGGCTGGCTGGGAAAATAGGGGTTTGGAGGCCGCTGTTGAATGACCCAAGCCAATAGTGCCAACAGGATCAACAGTGTCAACCAAATGTAGCGTTGCTGGTAATGCCTCGATCCCTGGCGTCTACGTTTGGCCTTGGAGAATGAACGCCACTGCCTGTGAGTCTGTGCTGTTGAAGAAGCCGTACCAGTTGCCCAACGGCGTTCAATGACCAGCAAATTACGTCGGGCTTCTTGATCCTCAGGATCGAGCGCTAAGGTGCGGCGCAGGTGGGCCTCAGCCCGCTCTAGTTGTCCTTGCCCCAACAGTAGCAGTCCCAGGCTTCGATGAGCTTCAGCATCATTAGGAGCACAACGACAAGCCTGTTCGAATGCAGCAATCGCTTCTGACATTCGACCCAATTTTCGACAGTTACGACCCAGTTCAAGCCGTGCCTGTAGATGATTGGGAGCTTGAGTGACCGCCTGTTGCAACAGGCCCAACGCCGTTAAACGATCGTTAGCCGCCTGAGCTTGAGCGAGCAACTGATCCACATTAATGACTTGCGGTTGACCCGCCCCAGCTTCCGCTTGCTGAGCCTGAGGCTGTACCAACACCTGGCAACTATAAACCTGTTCAATCGTTCGATTCGCCCATTGGCGCTGAGCGACCAATTTCAGACGAGTAGTCTCGTTGAAGGTGAATTCTTGAGAGTGTACGGGCAACGGACAACGTTGGAGCGTACCGGCCGGTTCGAAGCGTAGAGTCAGCGCGTCAGCTTGGGGAGCCTCCACAGTCAGGACGACTTTGTCACCGGGAGCAATTTGCACAGGCTCGACTCGGAACGTCTGCACCAAGCGGCCAGGGTAATCAGGCGCAAGCTCGCCAACCTCCCAAGCCAAAGTAGGATGCTGAAACAAAGTAGGAACTCGATGCAATACCGGATATTCCAGGTCCTGTTCCTCTAGAGTTCGCCGCACTTGCGAGAGAGCAGCCAACAGGGTTTTACCTTCTAGAAGGTTCGCCAAGAGCGCGCCTAAACAAACGGTGGCCACAGACGCAGGGGTTGGTTCCTGCAAGATCACCGCTTGAAGTGGGCCCGCAGTGAGCCAGCTAGTTGCTGCCGTCAATCCATCGGCTGTGTTCAGTAACGCTAAGCGCAATCCCCGTTGAGTCGCTTCAGCCAAAGCTTGCCCAAGGACCCCTTTTAACGCAGTCAGACACGAAGACTCAGGTGTTTGCCAAGCCAACCAGTCCCAGCCTTGGGGAGCACGCAGGGCTCGGCAAATCTGCTCTAGGCTTGCTTCTGCTTTTAAGGCATAAACCTGACCATACAGTCGAGCCTGGATCTGCTGGGGCAAGTTATCCCAATCGCCCACGAATAGAAGGCGCAGAGGGCGAGATTTCAGGCGTGAAGGGGGAGCTGGGCCAGATTGCGCAGGAGGAATCTGGCCGTTATCCAGCACACGGCTAACTGAAAAAGCTGGTTGTCCATTGGGGGCTCGCAGCACTTCCCAAATTTCCCAGGGCAATGCCTGTAGCAGCAGATCGTTGAGACTCAAAGCCAGAAGCATAGGCTGGGTGGAGCGGCTGGAGCTTGGCCTACTGGTCTGACTGGCTTGGCTGGTCTGGCTGCTCCCTACCTGTTGAGTAGCTAGATGACGTAGGTGGTCACGCACCTGAGCGCAACCCGCCTGACGCAACCATTGATTAAAACTCTGCCGCTGCACCGTCTCCGCCTCCCAGAGGTCAGTTCGGTACTCATCTAGATTGAGCGCGTAAAGGTTCTGGGTAAATGCAGCCAAACTGGCAGACTCCAGCAGGCTGTAATAGTTGCGGTAGCATTCGCGCCAAAGTTCATGCAGCCGTTCTAGCTCAGCAGGCTCCGCCAATACGCCTTCTAGGGTCTTATGCGGCGTTTGAAGCGTGACCTGATATTGACTGCCCTGACGCTCAACCCTCAGGTGATAGGTCTGCGGGGCGATCTGATTCATCGTGAATACGGAACAGCTCCAACCAGCAGGAACTGTTTTGAGGCTTTTAGTTAGGCGTCTTATTCTACAAGCAGTCTGCTCCAGTCTCAGCTTGGTATCAGGGCAACAGGTGTCTCACCACTCACCGCCTCGGCAGTGAAGACACGCAGTTCCTCCAGCTTAGCGAGGGCATGACCTTCGCTAAGCAGACTCGTGGCTAGCGTGAGACCGGCCTGCATGTCCTTCGCCAAACCAGATTGCCACAGGTAGAAGCCCCCATTCCAAGCAGCAGAGTCGAGCAATGGCCCTGCCTCCCCTGCCAGGACAGCCAGCAGGTCTGTTTGGACTTGAGCGGGTGAGTGCAATGGCGGATCGTTCCCGGCTAGCTCGAAGTCTCGAGGAGTCAGCAACAGGCGCTCGAAGGGTTCCCCAGCTGCCGCAATCACCACGCGCTCCCGCGGCAAGTCACAACTACCCTCCAAGCCTTTGACCATTAAGTAGCTAGGCGGATTGGGACCGTGCCGCAATTGCAACGTTTCTCGAATTAAGGCTTCGGTAGGAGGGTGCACAAAACCAGATACAACGCGAGCTGGACCCGCGTAGGGGCACCAGCACAACTCCAACGTGGCAAAGGGAGGCCGCTTGCCAATTTGCTCTCGATAGGTCACCATTTCCTGAGCCAACGGGAAGTGAGTGCGCAAATGGACAAAACTAATGCCGGTCTGGGCTAGAGCTACTTGGGCTTGCTCCAGAGATAGGTTCTCCCAGGCAACCCCTAAGCCGCGCCAAACAGCCGCTAAGTGCAATCCATACTTAGTTGGCATCTGATCACCGCCGTGCTGCAGTACAGGCTGTCCGGCGGCCGCTAGAATCAACGCGGTCAGCGGCCCCAGGGGAGTAGTGCGTGAACGGCCATCATAGGGTATGCCGAACACCATTACTGGACGCTCATAACTGTCAACCGCAGCCAAGCGGGGTCCCAAATGGTCAAAAGCATCTAACATGCCGGCCAGCTCTGCAGCGGTAGGGCGCTTGATGCGGTGGGCGATCAAAAAACCACCAATCTGCGCAGGCGTTGCTACCCCTGTCAGCATCATCTCAGTCGCTGCCGCCGACTCTTGGCGAGTCAGGTCTTTGCTGGTATGGGGACCGCTGCCAATCTTGCGTAGCAGGTCGCGAAATGCTTGGCTCATAGACTTTGGCTCGCAGGTACAGCTTGTAGAGAGCAGCAGTTCCTAGCGGACAAGCTGAGGCACAGAGAGTGGCAGGGCCGCATTCAGCAACTGAGAACGGATGTAGTGATTTGCCAGCTCGCGGAAGTGCTGGATGGGCGGAATGGCAAGACGGTCCCGCGTCGTTACCAATACAACTTGTCGCTTGAGTGCGGGAGTTCCCAACTTGCGCACCGCTAACCCTGGATCGTTAAGCGCTTCGCTAACCGCTGATTGGGGTAGGAGAGCCACCAAGTCACCTTGGCGCACCACCCCTCGAAAGGCATCTAAGGTATTAAGTTCCATCGCTGAGTGCAAAGTCAGCCTCAGCCGTTCGAACTGCTCCTCAATTAATCGTCGCATCCCGTAGCCATCTTTGAAGACCACCTGCGGATAGTTTGCCACCTCGCTCCAGGGCAAACCGTCGGTCCAGGCCCAGGACTGAGCCAGCGGATGGTCAGCCGCCATTAAGGCCAGGATTGGCTCCTCAAAGAGAACATCGACCACTAGCTCGGCGCTGCTGGTCAAGAAGCGGTTATGCATCACAATGCAGACATCCACTAGGCCGTCCCGCAGTACCTTGAGGGCTCGGTCGCTACCCAGGGAAGTTACCCGCAGTTGCACATCAGGGTAACTCTGACAAAATTGTTGCAGCACAGGCGGCAAGTAGCCAGCACAGACCGAGTGAATGGCAGCAATACAAAGCTCCGGCTGACGACCAGCCAGCAAATCACTGAGTTCATTACAAGCACTGCTCCACTCCTGGCAAATGCGACGGGCATGGGCAAGAAATCGCTCCCCGCCAACCGTCAGACGCGCTTGACTAGAGCGGTGGAACAGAGACAGGCCCAACTGCTCCTCCAGAGACTGGATCTGGCGGCTTATGGTCGGCTGAGAACAAGCACACTTGCGAGCTGCTTGTTGAAAGCTCCCAGACTCAGCCACTGCTAAAAAAGCCTGCAACTGCTCCAGTCGCATGGGCGGTGCCCTTAATTACATTTCTACATGAACGCTATGAAATTAACGTAACAAGAGGCTAGTTTTAGTGCTGAAGAATACCGAAAACCCTGATCAGGACACTGGATCCGTTCGAGGTGCGTTAACAGATCCGTTTGGGGAACGCTAGGAATATGCGTCACAATGCCAGAGCCTAAATTCCTAGAGCTACACTGAGCTTGTCGATCGACTTGATCCGCTATAATACCGGGCGTAAACAACTTCCCTGTTGAGCTTGGTCAGAGCGTTGAGAGCTTGCCTGCCTTTTCGGTAGCTCCGTACATTCATGAGTCAACATTTCACACTCGTTGTTCAACAGGTTCAGCTGGGAAGTTTAGACTGCACGTTCAACCTGCGCACGCCTTTTGGCGTTCAGCATGGTCGCCTCAAATCCTCACCAGAATTGATGGCAGCCTGCGCCCAGTGGCGAGCACTCTACTCAACCTATTACCGTGATGTGCGCTCGACCACGAGAGCACGACGAGCTGGACAAGGAACCCTGACCACAACCGCCTTGCCGGTTCCCGGACTATCAACCGCTAGCCAACCGCTACCCCCGCCATCCACCGAGGCGGAGATGGCCCACCAGCGCCAAGAGCTGCAGCGGGCGGAACGCCGCTTGCGACAGCAGTTTGACCGATGGCTCCTACAGAGTAGCTTTGTGCCCGTTCGTGACTTGCTACGCGAACAGTTGCGGCATTCACATTCAGGCGATTTCACCCTCTCACTAGAGCTAGCTGGCGAGCTGCAATACTTACCCTGGGAACTTTGGAACGTTCTGGGGCCGGATGGACACAGCTCCCAACGCCTGCCACGGGTCAGCAGAGCCCAACCGGAATATTGCCAGTTAGCCCCAGCGCGGCGGCGAGACGAGAGCCAACCGGTTCGGATTCTGGCGATTTTCGGCGATGACTTTGGCATTAACCTCGCTGGAGATGAGCAGGCTCTACGGGAGACGGTTTACGGGGAGATTCGCTTTCTGAGTCTGCGTACCCTGGCGCAGAGCAGCGAGGCACCACAGCCTTTGCGTCCACAGGATATGCTGCGGGCGATTCGGGAGGCTTTATGCGATCCGCAGGGCTGGGACTTGCTGTTTTTTGCAGGTCACAGTGATGCTTCTGAAAACATGGGGGGACAGATTGCGATTGCGCCGCACACAACGGTGCCCTTTGAGAGCATTGCTGAACAGTTTGCTGTAGCTTGTCGCAATGGCTTACGTGTTGCCATTTTTAACTCCTGCACAGGCGTCGATATTGCCCGCAGCTTAATTCGATTGGGGCTGCCGCAAGCTCTAGTGATGCGCGAGCCGATCCACAACGAGTTAGCCGAGGTCTTTCTCAAAGAATTCTTAGTTCATTTCGCTCAAGGCGAAGACCTGCATGCCGCCAACCGCCGGGCCTGTGCGGTTTTGCGCAACTGTGAGCGCGAGTATCCCAGCGTTCACTTGATTCCTTCTGTCTTTCAGCACCCTCAAGTTCTTCAGGAAACCACTGACCCGACTGACTTGGGCCTGGGCTACTTCAAGCCCTTGGTGCGTTCGTTCTCCGCTTCACAATTGCAGATTGGCCCAGGGCAGACGGTGCGCTTGCAGGTTGAGCCTGCTGGGGCATCTTCCCTAGAATTGCACATGGGGCGAGACCGCTACACCTGGCCATTGCAACGCTCTGAGATGGCCTTTGCGCTCGACCACACTACTCACTTTGAGCTGATCGCTCAGCATACGATCACGGTTCGCGGCGAGAGCCAGGTGGTAACTCAGCGCTACCCACTCACCGTGGAGGTCATTCAAGCCGATGGCCAAACAATTACAGCAGGACAGCGCCACCGGGAAACGCTCGGTCAGTTACTAGAGCAGGCCCAGCGAGCTAACCAGGCCCGTCAGTTTCCGGAGGCCCTAGCTAGCTTAGAGGCTGCGTTGCGGCTGGCTCCCACCCACGGTGAGCTCCAGATGCAACTGGGCCAGACGCTCAGGCGAGTCGAGCGCTTCGACGAGGCTGCTGCTGCCTTTCGTCGGGCTGCAACTTTACTGGCGGAGGACGGAACCAAGGCACAGGCCTATCAAGAACTGGGGCTGGTGTTGCTAGAGCAGGCCAATGGCAGCGCCGAGCTGTCTTTGCTAGAGCAAGCCATTAACGCTCTGACCCATGCCATCGAACTCGACCCATTTAACGCAGAAATCCGCAACAGCCTGTCGATTGCCCGTCGCCGTCGGGAGGAGCTGATTCAGGTTGAGCGGACGCAGCCGCGGAGCTTGCGCTACTGGTCGGGAACCGCTGGCCGTCCGCTACTGCTGCTAGCGGTGTTGCTGGGATTGATCACAACCGGGGCTGGAATCGCAACGCTCTGGCAGTATCGTCATTTCAAACCTGGCCTAGCCGACCTACCGGAACTGCAAACACCGGCCAATGACTCTGCCCCCGTACTCAGTGGGGACGGCAAACGCTTACTCTGGCAAAGCGGCTCTCAAACCCGCATCTACGATCTAGCCCAACAGCAGCTTCTCGACCGAGCACTACCAGGGGGCAGCCAGGCCACCGTTAGCGCTAACTGGCGCATCGAGGCCCTGGTGACTGACCACAGCGGCAACCCAAACCTTGTCCTTTACAACCTGCGTCAGGGAGAGTTGCTAGACTTTCCAGCGGTAGGAGGACCCAACACCAGCGCGACTGAGGAGCAACCGAGCCTAAACGCCGAGGGCGAACGTCTGGCATTTACCTCTAACCGCACTGGCAATGCTGATATTTACATTTACGACCTAGCCGGTCAACGCCCTCCAGCCTCGACCCAATTTCCAGGTCTCAACAGCCCTAAACGTGAGCTAGGGCCCAGTCTCAGTGGGGATGGGCAGCTAGTCGCCTTCATCTCGGAGCGCAACGGCATTCCTGACCTCTACCTTTATGACCTGCGGCGCAAGCGTCTGACTGAGCCCAGTGACCTTCCCGGGCTGAACAACCGAGTGCCTAAGCAGTCGCCTAGCCTTAGCAGCGATGGTCGAACCCTGGCTTTCGTCTCTCAGGGCAATATCTACCTCTACGACTTGAGACGTCAAAAACTGCTCAACGCCGAGGGGCTACCCGGATTGAATAGCCCAGCAGTTGAGTCCTCGCCCACACTCAGCGCTGATGGCCGCTATGTTGCTTTCGTCTCCAACCGCCAAGGCAACTCCGACGTGTATGTTTACGACCGGGGCCCCGTCTGGCTACGCTGGGTCTCCCGTTAGGGCTTGAGATGTTGGCGTAGGTTGACAACTTCACCAATGACCGCAACTGCAGGTGGTTGGAAGTCCTGAACTTGGATCTGAGTCACTACCGTAGCAAGGGTTGCAAACAATTCAGTCTGCTCGGGCAGGGTGCCCCAACGGACCAAAGCAACAGGAGTATCCGGAGAGCGTCCGGCCTGCAATAGCTCTTCAACAATCCGGCCCAGGTTCTGCACGCCCATGTAAACTACGAGGGTTTCCGCGCCTTTAGCTAGGGCTTGCCAGTTAACGCTAGGGCGATATTTGTCGACTGCTTCATGGCCAGTGATGAAGGCAACTGAGGAACTATAGTCGCGATGGGTTAAGGGAATGCCTGCATAGGCGGGGGCCGCAATGCCTGAGGTAACCCCTGGGACGACTTCGACCGGAACGCCTGCGGCGATTAAATCGGCCATCTCTTCCCCACCCCGCCCAAACATAAAGGGATCTCCTCCCTTGAGCCGGACCACAACAGCGTGTTCTTGAGCCAGTTGAATCAACTGCTGGGTGATTTCAGCTTGAGGGGCAGAATGCCTGCCACTACGCTTACCCCCGTAAATTTGCACAGCCTGAGCCCCAATCATGCTGAGGATCGCTGGGCTGACTAGGGCATCGTAAACTACAACGTTGGCGTGCTCTAGTAGCGTTTTGCCTCGCAGGGTCATCAATCCCGGATCACCAGGACCGGCTCCTACTAGATAGACCTTGCCCGGAGTTATGTAGGACATATCCGAATACGCGTCTTGATAGGTAGCTTGGGAGTTAGCTGGGGGAGAGACGGGAGCAGTAGACGGCAAAGACGTAGGGGGAGATTGAGGTCGCAAAAAGCTTACCTGTCGCTTCAATTTAGCCTCCCAGTCTAACGAAGCTTAATCTTACAAACGTATTGAATATTACAAATTTGCATTAAACCGATGACAAAAAGGCAAGAGACCTCCGATAGATCCAGGAAAATACATCTAGAAATTCAGTCAAGCTTGTTTCTGGGTCAGCGTGGCCTGACCCTGGTCTCCTAACACTCCCCTATTGCTCAGCTCTACTGTTCAGCGCGGGCTAAATCTTCAGGCAAGTTGCAGTTCAGCAGCATATCAGGATCTGCACCTGCAATTGAGCTGAGAGGTGGCAAAGGCTTGGCCTGAATTTCCTCTAGCCAAACCTGAAACGAACGTCCGCCTTGGGCCAGAAAATTACAAAGGGCAGGATAGCTATCTCGGTGGTAGAAGCCGCATAAAGGTTGCCAGCCTTGTTTTTCGTGGGGCACAACGGCTAAATTGCCGGGACTGAGGTTCTGCGCCCAAGCTTGCAGCACGGGAGCTTGCAGCCGTGGCAGGTCACAAGCTAGCAGCAGCACCCATTCGGTCTCAGCTTGAGCCAATCCCTGAGCAAAGCCCACCAGGGGGCCATGCGGCTTTGTTTCCCCCGGCAAGGGCACTTCTTGAACCCAGTGACAGGGCGGTAGCAGGGGCCGGTAGCGTTCTGGCCAAGGCGTTATGACCCAAACGGCTGAGCTGCACTGGCTTGCCACATCATAAACTCGGCGCAGCAAGGGCACGCCTTGGATAGGAATGAGCGCCTTGTCCTGGCCCATACGCGAGCTTTGCCCACCCGCTAAGACCAGAGCGGTGATGGAGGCAGTGGAGGCAGCCTGAGCATTCGCTGAATGCATTTAACGCCCTGCTAGTACTAGATTCAGATTGTCTTGGGCGGTGGTCAATGCCTGTTCCGGTGTGGCTTTCTGCAGTAGTGAGGTTTCCAAAGCGCGTCCCAGGGCTCTAGAGAGATAAGGATAGGTGGGCGCCAAAGGCCGCACGCGCCCGGCCTGCATTTGGTCTAGAAAAACCTTGAGGGCCGGCTGTTGAGCAATGAAGTCACGGTACTCAGGGCTTTGACGCGACTTGAGATTGACCGGCAAATAGCCGGTGCGCGTGGCCCAATAAGTCTGAAAATCTTCGCTGATCACATATTCAGCAAACTTCCAGGCGGCGGCTTCACGCTTGGCGTCAGTCTTGAACAGAAACAGATTTTCGCCACCAATCGCAGTCGCAGGCTTAGTTCCCGTAGGGATAGGCATCACGCCGAAATCGACGCCGACCTGTTTGAACTGCCCCAGGGTCCAGGGGCCCGTAATCTGCATTGCTACCTTACCCGCAAAGAAGTAGTCGGTCTCATAGCCGCGCTCAGGCTGCGAGAGAACCGCCGAACCGTCTTGCAGCAGGTCAACCCACAGTTGCAGAGCGGCAGCAGCTTCTGGAGTTTCCAGGTTGGGCAGATTATTGCTGAGCAATTCTCCACCCGCACTCCATAGGAAAGGTAGCCAGGTAAACACAGCAAATTCTTGTTTGCCCAGGGCCAGGAAAATACCGTGTTGGTCAATGCGTCCATCCCCATTGGTGTCGCGGCTGAGCCGACGAGCCACCTCACGGAATTGCTGCCAAGTCTGGGGGAGTTCTGTAATTCCGGCTGCAGCAAACAGGTCAGGCCGATAGAAGACACCGACATTGTTGACGCCGAAGGGTACAGACCAAGCTTGATCCTGGAAGGTCATGCTTTCGCGTAGCGCTGGATCAAGCTCTTGGGCAGTGCTTGAGGTGTTGAGAAAATCATCCAGAGGCCGAATGGCATTTAGCTCGACCAGTTGCCCAGTCAACATTGGCGTGAACCACAGCAAATCAGGAGGGGCGCCGCCTACAACCGCCGCCAGAATCTTGGGAATTTGCTGGTCGGCCTGACCGGCGTAGTACGAGTCAACTTGAATGTCAGGGTGAGTGGCGTTGAAGCGCTTGACCAACTCATTCAGCACGTCTCGGTTAGGCGGCGGATTGACCCCTTGCCAAAGCGTTAACCGAATCACGTCTGACTGTTGACTGGTACAACTGCCCAGCAGCAGACAACTCAACAGCAACAACGCAACAAATAGGCGGCGTACAATCATGCCCCTATTCTAGAGTTCAGCTGTGCTACTCCCGTAGGTAACCCCTGTCTGCCTTCAGTCTCAAGTGCTGATTAACTAACTGCTGATTGCCAGCTGAGCAATTACAGTGAGCAATTAAGATTCGAGCGGTTTACGCCCTGGGTCTTGAGGCAAGTCTTGAGGTGCTTCCGGATTAGTGGGTAGCGATGTTTGCGTATTCGCTTGCAAACGGCTACTCAGAGCACCCTTGGGTAAAGGTATCACCACAGAAAACGTTGCCCCCTGGCCCTCACCGGGGCTACTGGCATCTACCATGCCACCATGCAATTCGACGAGATGCCGGACAATTGCCAATCCTAAGCCAAGACCACCATAGGTTCGGGTTGAGGAATTATCAGCTTGACGAAAGCGGTCAAAGACGTAGGGCAAGAAATCGGCACTAATACCTCGGCCCGTGTCGCTTACTCGCAATTGCACAGCCTCGTCATTTTGGCTGAGCTGAACTTCTACTTGCCCGCCGCTTGGGGTGAACTTGATCGCGTTGGAGAGCAGGTTCCAGATCACCTGTTGCAGGCGAGCAGCATCGCCTGCTAATAGGCTGGCCTCAGCCGGCAACTCAGTTCGCACCTGGATATTTTTGGCCTCAGCGGCGGGACGCACAGTCTCGATAGCGGCCTCAATTACTGGCACCAGGTCGACCGGGCTTAGGTTTAGCCCGAGCCGCCCCTGAATAATCCGGGAGACATCCAGTAAATCCTCGACCAGTTGCGTTTGCAGGCGGGCATTGCGCTCAATCGTTTCTAAGGCCCGCTCGGTAGTGGCAGCGTTGAATTTGCGGGTGCGTAGCAACTGTGCCCAACCCAGCATGGCATTGAGGGGCGAGCGCAATTCGTGGGACAAGGTAGCCAGAAACTCGTCTTTCAGACGGTTAGCGGCTTCGGCTTGGGCTCGGGCAGCTTGTTCGCGGGCCAGAAGCAGACTGCGTTCTACCTCGGCTTGTTTGCGCTCGGTGATATCAGCCACGATGGACACACAGTTGCAACGGCCTTCGGCATCTTGAAGGGGAGCGGCCCAAACACTGAGCTCAATTGGAAGACCGTTTTTTTTCTGCCGTCGAGTTTCGATTCCGACCAAAGACTGCCCTTGGCGAATTGCAGCAAGATTACCAAGAAATTCTTGGCGCTTATCAGGTGGAACCGAGGGCAAAAAACAGCCCAATACTTCCTGTTCGCTCCAGCCAAAAATAAGTTCAGCGGCAGGATTCCAGAGCTTAACTTGCCCATTGTCCAAGCTAAAAACGGCGATCGCCAATGGACAAGCTTGAATCAGCGCTTGCAGAGTCTGATTGGTTTCCTGAAGGCTTTCCTCAGCTTGTTTCCGTTCGGTGATATCTACGTTTACGCCGATCAACCGGCTGTTGCTGCCATCCTGAAACACATGCGCCTTAGCCAGCATCCAGTGCAAGCTACCGTCGGGCCAGTAGATCCGAAACTCGGTATCGAGTGGAGTGCCTGTGCGCATGGCTTTGCGCACCGCTTGTCCAGTTCTGAGCCGGTCAGCGGGATGCAGCGCCTTGAGCCAGTTTTGATACTGCCCGCCAAAGCAACCTGGAGATAAACCATAGAGCGCTTCTAGCTCTTGAGTCCAAGTAATTTTATGGGTTGCGATATCCCACTCAAACGTGCCAATTTTGCCCGCTTTTTGAGCTAGATTCAGCCGTTCTTGCTGTCGCTGTAGCGCTGACTCAATTTGCTTCAGCTCGATCAAATCTAGATAGAAACTGATGATAGTTTCCTGTTGGTCATAAGGCTCAGCCAGTAAAGCTGACCCAAGCAAAATTGGAACACGACTGCCATCCTGGCGAATGTACTCTTTGGTAAATGGCGTGGAGACGCCCCGCATTCGCAGCTCCTCAGTTGCGTGCGCATCTAGGGGCAGGTATTCGGACGGTGTGAGCCTGTCCCAGCGCAATTGGCCGTTCAGGACATCGGCTTCGGTGTGACCAATCATGCGTAGCAACGCTTCATTGGCATAGGTAATGCGACCACTGAAATCGCCGAAAGCAACACCAAACATGTTGGCTTCGACCAGCCGACGAAATTTAGCCTCATTTTTGCGCAGGGCTGCTTCAGCCTGCTTGCGCTCAGTGATGTCTTGGACCACTGTACTGACGCCGAGTAAGACATCCTGAGCGTCGATAACTGGGTAATAGCTCACCAGCCAGGTACGTTCAACTTGGGGCTCTGTCGCAGTGCAGCTACAAAGTTCTACATTTAAAGCGGGCAGTCGCGAGGCCAACACTTGCCGGTATAGCGGCTCTACTGCGTCGGCAAACTCTGGCACCACTTCACCTAGCCGTCGCCCAATGTGCTCAGCGACCGATCTACCGTTGATCGCCGCTAGCCAGTCATTGATGCAGATGAAGCGTAATTCAGTATCTAGGAAGCACAGACCAATCGGTGCAGCTTTATAAATCTGGTTGAGTTCAACAAACTGGGGCCGACCCGAGGTTTCGCTAGTAGATAGGGCAGTTGGTAAAACCTGTTCCGATTGCTTGTACTCGGTCCGTTTTTGATTCAAGCCCCCTAGCCAAATACTGAGCAGCCCGCCTTCTAAGAGAAATAATCCTAGTTGTAAGGTTTCGCTGGATAGCCAGGTAGAAGGCCAACTGGACGACCAACCAATCGAGGCAGGCAGCAAAAACAAGACATAGCCCAAACCTGATAAGACAGTGGCGAGCAAACCAGCGCCTACACCTCCCAAATGGGCATTCAACAAAACAGCTGCTAAGAGAACCAAAAAAGGCCTACTTTGCCAGTTAAGCCAGGGGTCGAGCTGTAATAGTGCCAGAAGCGCCAGCCCTACAGTCAACCCTGAAACACTGTACTGGCGCAGGCGATAGGGGTGCATGATGGGGAGTTGCCAAATCCATAACGGCATAGGAGCGCCAAGAAACAGTAGGTCGAATGCAGTGGGTCAGCACCTACTTACCGTCCAAAGGAAGCGGAAATATGGCGACCGGCTCAAGTATCTCCAGGTATAGTTGCAGGCTAGGAGTCTTCCCGCTATGCTAGCCAACCCTCTGCTAAGACACAGCTCTGTAAATTAATTTCACTTAACAAGCTGCCGTTTTATTAAGTTATTTCTGTTGCTTCTAACTGTTGCTTTTAGTGGGGAGCGGGGGTTTAAGCCCAGCAGCTAATCGCTCTTTTGGCTACACCTCTTAACAAAACTTAAAATAAGCCTTAATCTCTTTCACCCTCTCATGCATACTTTTATGAATCTCGCTCTAAAGATTTTTGCCGACCTGATCTTTAGACAGAGTCGAAGCGAGCAGCTTAGGTTCACTGTTGGAACATCAAGCGCGTATAACAAAGGTGCATCTGAAATGACTTACGGTAAGTTGGTTCACAGACCAGGCTTGGGGCTCGTCGTACATATCCCCGGTGGTGCAGAAATTACAATCCCTGATGTTGAAGCTCAGCTACTAGGGTTGTTGGAAGAACTTCCCTCGCCTCAATCTTCTATCCAGAGTGCCTCTGCAAAACCCTCTCTTCTACCAGTGAACGCAGTTCAGGCTCAGCCCAGCTAGAGGTTTCCATCAGTCCGGTTTTATGGTCACCATTACAGGCCCTCTCCCCGCCTCTTCCGCCAGTGCTGGTAAAAGAGACGAGGTCGGGGCCTGTCACATGTGGCTCTTGAGTTACTAAAGTGAACAACATAAAGCAAAATTTCGGATTAAACTCTTGCCTCTGAGCAAGATTAAGTAAGAAGTAGGTATTAGATGAATATTTATCGGCTTGTTTTTGAGAAGATTGACGGAACCTATAGAGCTTATCAAGTTGCTTGCGCGAATAGCCAAGAAGCCTTGCTGTACGCAGTGGAACTAGAGGCCAGAGATCACGACTTAGCTGAGCTGAAAGACCATACTCTTCTATCCGAGAGAAACCAAGAGTTTGATCCGTCTGATCCAAGAACCCTTAGCTTAGAAGATTTCTGAGGCTTGCTTATAATGCTTTGACAATTTTGGTAAGCAAGTTTGGCAAGTTCTAACAAGCTCACATGGGTTATATTAACTCCTACATAACAAGCCCCTTAGCCGTTTGTAAAGGACTTGCTATGTATAGCGATTAGTGAACCAAGCTGCTTGCGGTCAACATCAAGCCAGTGTGAAAAGCTCAGTTTGCAGGTTTATCCTGCTACTTTGGCGCGCTTCAGCACTGAACCTGCGCTGAATGCCCCTAAGGCTAGCACCGCTAACATTGATGACGGTTCAGGGACTGATCTGGTCATTGGGTCCTCAATCTGGCCCCGGATCTCTCCACCAGTCAGGAATGTCGTACCAGGCGCATTGGAGTGGATGTTGAAATAGTATTGACCAGCTAAGAAGCGGTTGAAGACCTTACTAGGATCAACCCCAGCGGCGACGACTTCGGCAGAAGTCCAATCCCCTGCAATTCGGCCACTGGTACTGCCAATCGGTGGGCTGTCCAAGTCGTGCACAACTGGCCCTGCTTGACCCAGCGGAGCGACGTGAATGTGGGCGAGGGCAAGAGGCCCAGACAGACCAGAAAAGCTCAGATCGTAACGGAAAGTCCAGGCAGTCGGTTCTCCATCCAGGATCGAGGTGGCTAAGCCAGAAGCCGAGCTGCTATTGGGCGGTACCTGCTGCTCCCCGCTGAGAGGTGTGGAAAATGTGAACGTTGCAGCATGGGCTGCGATAGGAGACAGCAAGGTCAAGACTGCGCCGAGTAGGGAAGCTGTCCAAAGTCGTTGCATAGAGTTGTCCTTGGGGCCTTTTAAAGAGGGGCTCATACTTAACGGCATTCAAACCGTTGCCTCTTAAAGGGTGGCGAAAGCGATCTAGATTCACCAGGCTAAGAACTGCTCAGTTTCTGTTCAGCCTGCTCAGTTGGAGAACATGAGTGTCCCAAGTCGTAGTAGAAAGTTGTGGCAGGGAGTTCCGGAAGCTCTGGCGTTCTGAATGGAAGAGATTTCTCACTATTGTTTACACAACTATTCGCAGAAATATAGAAAGAAAAAAGCAGAAAGAAAAACAATAGAACTTTGGCATTGAAGTGAGGTGGGGAGGCGAATTCACTGAATTCAAGCTAAGCAGTTTAAGCTCTGCAGTCCTTCCTATGGCAGAGGCTAACACTGGTCTACAGATGGACTACCAGACCTCGTATCTCAGCTTATGCTTGTATCAATTGAATCGTTGATAGCAAAAGAGGAAAAACAATGAATATTTTGTCCTGGATTATTGTTGGTTTGATTGCTGGTGCTATCGCTAAGGCCATTTATCCTGGTCACCAAGGCGGCGGTATTATTGCAACCATCGTTTTAGGTATTGTCGGTGCATTGATTGGTGGTTTCGTCGGCAGCGCTCTCTTGGGGATTGCCTTCACAGGCTTCAGCATCCAAGGTCTGTTAGTCGCCATCGTTGGCTCTTGTATCGCTATCTTCCTTTACGGTTTGGTAACCCGGACTGCCTAAGCCCAAGCTAGGTAGTTCCCCTGAGTAGTCTTGTGAATTGACGGGTATTCTTCCCTGAGTGAGTAAGTAACCCCTGGCACAGCCGGGGGTTTTATTTTGGGCTTTTTAGTGGTTTGAGAAGCTAGGGCTTTTTCTTTAGTAACCTTAGTGAATTAGTGAATAGGTTAATAGGTCTAGTATCGCCAACCAGCCTCACCCTGATTAGAGTGAGGCCGGTTGAGATTAGCAGAGAGTGAAAGGTCTAGCTTTTAAGATTTAACTCTTGAGGAAGTCACTCGCTAATGTCCCAGAAAATACAGCCTGGGCAGGACCGCTCATATGAAGGTGGTTGTCTGCTGCTGACCAGTGGATCAGTAGAGGGCCACCAGGCAGTTCTACCGTGGCCTGTCGCTCACTGCGGCCATTGAGTACGGCAGCGACCACCGTGGCACAAGCACCAGTCCCACAAGCTAAGGTTGGGCCTGCGCCTCGTTCCCAGACCCGCATCTTCAGATAATCGGGGCGAACGACCTGCACAAATTCGGTGTTGGTGCGTTGAGGGAATACGGCATGGTGCTCGAATTGCGGCCCAATCTCAGCTAGGGAAATCGCATCGACATCTTCCACAAATGTGATGCAGTGGGGGTTTCCCATGTTCACACAGGTCACTTGCCAGGTTTGTCCTGCGACCTCTAGCGGCAGATTAACCACCTTCTCGGAGGCCAAAGTGGTTGGAATCTCAGTGGCTAGGAGGCGTGGCTCTCCCATATCCACAGTCACCTGACCATCCGCCGTCAACTCAGGCACAATCAGGCCGCCCAGCGTGTGGATGCGGTAGCGTCCTTGCTCCGCCTCGGCCCCCAACTCGTGCAGGAACTTGGCCAGGCAGCGAATGCCATTGCCACACATCTCGGGCTCGGAACCATCGCTGTTGTAGATCCGCATGCTGTAGTCTGCGCCCTCTTGAGCTGGCAGCGCAAAAATTACACCATCGGCCCCTACACCAAAATTGCGATCACACACCTGAACTGCTTGTTCAGGCGTTAGCACCGGCTCCGGGCTGTGCCGATTGTCGATCATCACAAAGTCGTTGCCGAGGCCGTGATATTTCGTGAATGCAACAGTTGGAGCCATAGGGCAATGGGTTCGCAGTTTCTAATGATTTTCCAATCATTTTAGGGCCCGTTAAAGCTAGGGCGAGCTAAAGCTAGAAGCTGCAATTTGCACCGCCTGCTCATCGGTGACAAAACGAATGAATTCCCGTCCACCTGGCTTGCCGTTACCCGACTCACCCAAGCCGCCAAAGGGCAAGGTTGAGGGCGAGAAGGTGGTTGCTAGGTTGGCATAGACGTTACCCACCTGGAGGCAATCCGCCAGTGCCTCAAACTGCGCCTGAGAACGGGTAAAGATTGAGGTCGTCAGGCCAAAAGGCGTGGAGTTGTGAACTGCCAAAGCATCTTCTAGATCCTCCACGATGAACACCTCCACTAGGGGTGCGAAGGCTTCTTGGCAGTGCAGAGCTGAGGCTAAGCCAACGGCACGCTCCTGCCAGAGCATCACGCCCGGTCGCACATAGTACCCTGGCTTGCCATTGACCTCAGGCTCTACCGCGCCAGGCAGCAGCCACTGTCCGCCGGTTTGCGCCAGGAGCCGTTGAAAGCGCTCAACGGCTGTCTGATTGATCAACGGTCCTAGTGTGGTTTCAATGTTCAGTGGATCGCCAGGTTGATAGTGAGCCAAGGCCGCCAAAAACAGCTCCAAGAAGGGCTCTGCAACTTGCCGCTGGACTAGCACTCGACTGGTGGCGTTACAGCGCTGGCCTGCGGTGAGGCAAGCACCTTCAGCAGCGGCTTTAGCTGCTGCACTGAGATCAGCATCAGCACAGACAATCAAGGCGTTTTTGCCGCCCAACTCGAGGGCCAGATCTTTAGAGAAATCAGCGGCCAACGCCTGTGCCAATGACCGTCCCACTGGAACCGAGCCAGTGAAGCTAACTGCCCGAATTTTGGGGTGCAAACACAGCGCTTCTCCCTCAGGCGCGCCACCCTGCACCAGACCAAATACGCCCTCGGGCAAGCTGGCTTGGATGAGCTGGCTGTATTGAGCGGCAACATTGGCAGCCAGCGGCGATGGCTTAAACACAACGGGGTTACCGGCCAGCAGATGCGCAACGGCAGCACCGTGGGGTAGGTGCAACGGAAAATTGAAGGGTCCCACAATTGCTGCTGGACCTTTGGACCGACGACGAACCTGAGCTGGATGGGGGCCATCCGTCACTGCACGCGGCGGCAGATAGCGCTCGGCATCAGCAATCGTCAGGTCAATTTTGGCAATGACTGCTCCGACCTCCCCCTTCGCTTCGCGCAAAGGTTTGCCAGTTTCCAGGGCGATGCCATAGGCCAACGAATCTTGAGCATTCACTAGGGCGCTTTGCGCTTTACGCAAGCAGGCTACTCTGTCGGCAAGGGGCTGTTTCGCCCAGTCTGGCGCTGCCTGCACTGCTCTTTTCACGACTGGCTCTACGGCTGTGGCTGCGACTTCAGCCAGTTCGACGCGAAGATCACCAGGACTGCGGTTGACCCACGAGGTGATCGGTTGATTGGTCTCCTGATTTGTCGCCTGATTCGTGGCTTGATTCATTGCCATCCTGGTACCGATACCCCTGCTGTTACCTCTGCTTTTCAGTATCGCTATTGCTAGGAGGGAACGGAGCTGGACTTGCTGGTGTCGGCAATTGTTACAGGTTGTACTTGTTACAGGTTGTACTGCCTGGTGCTGAGCAGCACTGCGCTTCGGGTTTCAATCCAGTAGCTCAGTTGGGGAGGCAAGATGAGAAAGCATTCCGAAGAGACTCGCCCCATGAAGCTGCCTGACGGTCCCAAAACGCCCCCTTTTTTGCAGACGATCGAGTGGATTGCCCGTCCTCTGGAGTATCTGGACGAGCGTGCTCAGCGTTACGGCGACCCTTTTAGAGTGCTCAGTCCCCACTGGCCTCCTATCCTCTACTTCAGTAACCCGGCGGCACTGCAAGAGATCTTAGGCAGCGAGACGGAACGCTCCGAGCGTTTCGATACCAGCAAGGGCAACCTGGTGCTCAAACCGGTGGTTGGTGAGCAATCCCTGACTTTGCTGGAGGGCGAGCGACATCTGCGCCAGCGACGGTTGCTGATGCCCCCCTTTCACGGCGAACGCATGCGCGCTTATGGTGAGCTGATTTGCGCAATCACAACCGAAGTGATGAGCCAGTGCGCTCTAGGGCAGCCTTTTACGGTTCGTTCTGTAACTCAAGATATTTCCCTCAAGGTTATTCTCAGCACCGTCTTTGGCTTGTGCGAGGGAGCCCGTTACGAACAGTTACGACAGTTGCTCAGCCAATTGGTGGATGGCTTTGCTTCTCCGCTGGGTTCAGCAGTGCTCTTTTATCGCTCGCTACAGCAAGATTTAGGGGCCTGGAGCCCTTGGGGGCGCTTCTTGCGCCGCAGGCAAGCAATCGACCAGTTGCTCTACGCTGAAATCGCTGAACGCCGGGCTCAAAGTCACACCCAGAGCCAGAGCGAGCGTGAGGATATCTTGGCGTTGCTGCTGGCTGCGCGGGACGAAACGGGGCAGCCCCTGAGCGATGTCGAGTTGCGCGACGAGTTAGTCACCCTGCTATTCGCGGGACATGAAACCACAGCTTCAGCCTTGGCCTGGGCACTGTACTGGATTGACTACCTGCCTGAGGTGCGGGACAAACTGCTAGTCGAACTGGATACCCTGGGCCCTAACGCTGAGCCCAATGCAATTGCCCGCTTGCCCTACTTGAGTGCTGTTTGCCAGGAAACCCTGCGCATCTACCCGATTGCGCTGAATGCCTTTCCCCGAATTGTGAAACGGCCCATGGAGTTGATGGGCTATCACCTGGAACCCGGCACGGTTTTGATCGCCTCGATCTACTTAGCCCACCAGCGACCGGACACCTACCCTGAGCCCAAACAGTTCAAGCCAGAGCGCTTCCTGGAACGGCAGTTTTCACCCTATGAGTACCTACCGTTTGGTGGCGGCAATCGTCGCTGTATTGGTTTAGCCTTCGCTCAATTTGAGATGAAGCTGGTACTAGCGACGATGTTGTCGCAATGGCAGTTGTCACTGGTTCAACACCAGCCACTGAGGCCCGTGCGTCGAGGCGTGACACTGGCGCCCCCAAGCAGCCTGCAAATGGTCGTGAAGGGAAAACGTCCCCACTTGAAAAGCGAGCAACCAGAAGTGAGCAAGAAGTGAGCAGGCTTTGACCTGGGCAAGGCACTGAGTGGTAAGCCAGTTTGGAGCCCAAGCTGGTGCATCGGATGACTCACGCAATTCTAAACGGGACGTAGGAGAAGCCTATGCAACTTCAAGATAGAACCTTAAAAATCAACATTGGCATTGACGAAGTGGCAAGGCGAGAAATTGCTTATGGGCTATCTCATCTGCTTGCAGACAGCTATTCTCTTTACCTCAAGACCCATTGTTTTCATTGGAACGTTACTGGGCCTCAGTTTCAAATCTTACAATTTATGTTTGAACAGCAATATGCTGAACTCGCTACAGCGATTGAGATGATTGCTGAGCGGATCAGGATTCTAGGTTTTCCTGCCCCAGGAACCTATACCGAATTTTCTCAGCTCACTTCTGTCGCAGAAACCTTAGGAGTTCCTGACTCGGAGAACATGATTCGTTTGATCGTGGCTGGCCAAGAAGCTGTTGCCAGAACGGTCCGTGCGCTTCTGGTCAAGGCGCGGCAAGTTAACGATGAAGGCACTGCGAATCTCTTAGCACAACGGCTTCAGGTTCACGAGAAGACAGCTTGGATGATGCGAAGCTTGCTGGAGTAGCGATTTCTTAGTTTTACATGCAAGGTAGTTTTTAGATGCAAGTTGGGTTCTAAATTAGGCAATAGAAATCACTAGAATTTAGGTTGATTAAGCCCGAGCTAATGAGGCCCGAAAACCTCAGCGCAAGCCTCAAAAGTGTTCACATGCACTTGAACGACCTGGGTAATATCTGGGGTATAACCACCGGCCAACACCCAGGCAATAGGGATGTGGTGTTCATGGGCAAATTCAAACACCAATTGATCGCGAGCGCGTAAATCAGCGTGGTCCAGATTGAGCGGAGAATAGGGATCGGCTTTGAAAGGATCGGCTCCAGCTTGATACAACAACAAATCGGGTTTGCCTTCGCTCAGCAGCAGAGGTAAGGCACGACTCAACACGGTTTGTAAGTCTTGACCCGTAGCGCCAGCAGACAAAGCAAAAGAGCGATGATTGACACCGTCAGCATGCTGCTTGATTGACACATCTTTGTAGGCGGTGTTGTTGTTGTAATCATTGCCGTAGATTGACAGGGCAAAGAAGCCAGGGCGATTTTGCACCAGTGAAGCAGTGCCATTGCCGTAGTGCAAATCGAGATCCAAAATGGCAGCTCGCTGAATTAGTCCCTGAGCGCGCAAGGCTTCAAGCGCCACAATCAGACCATTGAAGGTACAAAAGCCCTCCCCATGATCAGCGTGAGCATGGTGAAAGCCACTGCCTAAGCAAGCAGACACGCCATCCTGCAGTGCCTGACGCGCCGCTGCTAGGCAGCCGCCATTGGTGAGGCAAACCGAGGGAAAGAGCGCCGCCGACCAGGGAAATTTTTGCGACTCAGCCAAAGCTCTTGGTTCACCCGTGCGAATAGCAGCGATGTATTCAGCAGTATGGACGCGCAACAAATCGGCTTCTGAAACTGGCTCTGGTTCCAGCAAGCGAGCCTCTGGGCGATGGCGGATAGCCTCGGCAACCAGGGCAAATTTGCGCATGGGCATGATGTGTTGCCCGATCGGAGCCGCAAAGCCAGGATGATGAAAGACGGTAATCACAGCAAGGACAGGCCCGTGAGATCCACAGGCTTGTATGCTAAACCTTCAAACAGCCGAACAGAGCCAGTGCATGTTGGAGATCCGCGCCGATTCCTCGTCAAACTCAGACAAAATTCCCCCAGCTCAAACGCCCTCTGAGCCAACGCCTGCACACAAAACCCCTGAGCTACGTGACTATCAGCAGCGTGTGATCAGCGAGGTTTACGGTCATATTCAGGCAGGAACGAGGCGCATTCTGATCGTGGCTCCAACGGGATCAGGTAAAACGATCATCGCTAGCCAACTGGTGGCCTATGCCGCCAGAAGCGGCCAGCGTGTTCTATTTTTGGTCCATCGGGATGTCTTGGTGGGTCAGACCTGGGACAAGTTTCAGAAGTTTGGTCTCCAGGCAGGGTTTATCAAAAGTGGTTGGCAGGAAGACCGCAAAGCCTCTGTTCAAATTGCCTCCGTGCAAACGCTCCATCGGCGGCCTTGGTGGAAAGAATTCGACCCGGATGTTGTCTTCCTAGACGAAAGCCATCTAACCGGCTGGGTTGCGGTCATTGAGCGCATGATGGAGCAGGATTGCCCAGATGCCCTTTATTTGGGTCTCACAGCCACTCCCTGGCGGCTTAGCCGACGCGAGGGCATGGGCGATAAATTTGATGCCCTGGTCTGTGCTCCCCTCCCCTGTGAGCTAATCCAGGCGGGGCATCTCGCGCCTCTGTGCTACTACGGCTTCGATGACGATTTGGATTTGTCGGCCGTGCGCACGGTTGCCGGGGACTACTCCGAGCCTGACCTGGCAATTGCCTGCGACAAACCTGAATTGATTGAGCACATTGTGCAGCAGTGGCAGCGCCTTTGTGCTGGTCGAACCACGATCGCCTTCGCCGTCAATGTGGAGCACTCCAAGCACATTCGTGATGCGTTTTTACGAGCGGGTATCACGGCAGAGCATGTCGATGGTACGACGCCAATTACGGAACGCACGGCTATTTACAACCGCTTGGCAACTGGGCAAACCCTGTTGCTATCCAGTTGTATGGCCCTGACTGAAGGGTTTGATGTTGGCTCGGTAAATGCAGTGGTATTGTGCCGTCCCACTCAATCGAAGGCTTTGTTTTTTCAAATGGTCGGGCGCGGTATGCGCCTCTCACCAGAGACCGGAAAAACCGATTGTTTGGTTCTCGATCAGGCTGGCAACGTCAAGCGCTTTGGCTTCATTGAAGAATTGAAAGAGATTCACTTAACCCGAGGCGGTGACGCTAGCGCCCAACCGGCTTCCACCAAAAACTGCCCGATCGATCAAGGCGGCTGCGGTGCAACCCTTTACGGCTTTCAGATCGCTTGCCCCAACTGCGGTTACGAATTCCCGCCCTCGGCTAAGGCAGAGCCAACCGAAGATTTTGTCCAGTTACTTTCCAAGGAACAGAAGAAGAAGTTGCTGTTCTATCGCAGAGTAGCCAAAGAAGCCTTTCGTAAACGTCGGATTCCCGATCACGCGGCAATTCGTTTTAAAGAACAGTTTGGTGAGTGGCCACCTAAGGAATTTCGCCAGAACGCAGTGTTTGAAAGCGGCCCATCTGATGAAAGTCAGTTAGCCTATCGCGCTTATTTACAGGAAATAGCTCAACGCGAGAGTAAAAATAGTGCCTGGATTCAGGTTTATATGGATTTTGAATTTGGCAAACTGCTGTAAAGTTGGGAGCTAAAATCTCAGTAGCAATACAGTCACTAGATCCAAATGAATTTCATACGGTCGAGATTTCTCTGTAGAATTTCACTAATTCAAGAAAGTAACTCTGAACTACCTCAGTGAAAATACGATTGACATTTCTCTCGACCTAAGTGAACTTGTCAAGGGCTAACCACCTTACTCCTGAGAGTGAATGCTCTGCATGATCTCTACGTACTAGGGGCAGCGAATGTGCAGTCACGGCTCATACTTGAGGTTGCAAAATGGGGGAGACAATGTCGAGCAATAATGGTCTTGCTGACAAAAATTACCTTGGTCAAAGCTATAGTTTGCACTCTAGTGACTTAAGTCATTCGGGCTCATTAGTCAACAAGTTAAGTGCCGATGCTCAATTATGGCTGCAATACAGCAATCTTTCGCGCAGTTCTTCTACCAATGCTGCACCGCTAAACTCGGCTGAGGGTAGCAACTCTGCGGCTTCTATTCAATCTGGAAGTTCACAATTTAGTAGCAATTCAAACGCTAGATTAATAGCTGCTACTGCTCAAACTCCCGTTCAAGTTAACGTAGACTGGGGCACAGTTCAAGGCACAACTAGTCAGTTGCATTTTGGCCTCAACGCCTTCCGTGGCTTCAATCCTCAAGATGCAACTAATCCGGCTTACAACAGCAACCTGGCTTATATGAATCCCGGCATCATTCGTTACCACAATGCTGGGATGATGAACGATTCAGCTATTAATCCTGATGGCTTAATTGACGTAGCTAATCGACGCTGGGATACGACTAAAATTACCCAGGCTCTCAGTGCCTCTCTAGGTGCCTTTACTAATCAACCATTGAGGTTGATTAATATCCCTGATTGGCCGGCCTGGATGGATGCTAACCGCGATGGTTTTCTAGATACTAACCAGTTCGATAACTATGCAGCCTTCTGTGCCGAGCTAGTCAAGATCGTCAATCGAGACAATCAGTTCGGTGTCACTCACTGGGAAGTGACTAACGAAAAAGATGGCCAGTATTTCACCCAATTCCGCAACAACAGTGGTTGGGGACCATTAAAAGACCCTAGCAAACCAGACCGTCTAGACGAGCTGAGCACCATTTACAACAAATGTGCTACCGCTATGCACCAGATGGATCCCACGATTAAAATCGGTGGGCCAGCGCTCTCCCGTCCAGATTTACAGCCCTTTTATTCTCGATTCATTAACGCTACTACCCAAAATTTGGATTTCTTCTCTTTCCACGCCTATGCCAGTGGCAGCCGGGATACACCAGACACTAACGTCTATGACGGTACACGCTCGATTGGTCGGTACACTAAATCGATTGTGGATACCTTAAATCAGGCTAGCCCTAATCGCCATATTCCTGTGTTTCTTGATGAGTACAACATTAGTTGGACCTGGCAAACTCGTGATGCTCGCATGGCCGGTAACAAAGGCACTGTTTTCGATGCGCTGGCAATGGTTGAAGCCATTAACAATGGGGCTGATGCAACTCTAGCCTGGAACGAAAAGGACGAAATTTACGGCAAGACAGACAGCCGCAATGCCCTACGCCCTAGCGCCCATATGTTTCATCTATTCAACCAGTTACTCGTAGGTAATCGGGTAGCTACTACGAGCAGTGACAATCAATCCGTAGTCGCCTTTGCCGTTAGCAACCCAACCTCGGCTCAGCACAGTTATCTGTTAATCAATCGCAGCAACCAGGTTCAACAAGTGCAAACAACATTCCAGGGCTGGACCCCTACTGGATCAGCCCTGGCTCGATATGAAGTATCTGCTAATGGCTACAGCCAGAAAACAACTGATTGGGCTACTGTCAGCTCTAACTCCTTCCAGTTACCGGACAACTCAGTGACCCTGCTCAGTTTTGCCTATTGAGCTTATCTAGCTTAGTCTTCTGGAACCAGAACTAGGGTTTTTAGGTTCATACCTCAACCGAGTAAGCGGGTAGAGGCACCTCAGGCTGCTGACTCAACACTTTGTGGACAGTTGGCAGCCGCCACCAAGGCACTTGAGGATACTCGTGATGTTCTTCGTGGTAGCCAAAGTGGTAGCAGGTGACAAATGACCAAAAGATCGGGAAACCACTGCTCTGGGTACGGTGTTGTTGATTTTGGTATCCACCCTCGGGCTCATGGTGGGGTAAGTAGGTACCAAAGAAGAATAGTTGGACCGAGCTTAAGAGTGAGGGAACAACCCAGAACAGCGTTAAATTCAGTTCAGAAACATGTAAAACACGACTGAAGATATTAAAAACGATCATCAAACCAAAAATCTGTGTCCAGCTCCAATATCGCTTCATGAATTGGAGGTACCAGATGACTACGTTTTGATTTTCGCCATCATGGAAATCAGGGTCAGTCTGACTGGCTGGATGCTGATGGTGTAAACCATGCCGTTTTAGCAACTTCTCATAAGAAAAGAGGGCATAGAGCCGAACTGCTAAAGAACCTACAAACCGATTTACTGTAGAGTTTTGAGGGTAAACCCCTCCGTGCATAGCATCGTGCGCAGTTACAAATAAACCTGTATATAAAAACGTTTGCCAGAGCATGGCAGGCCACACCCACCAGGTCTGAGCACTAGGAACATCTAACGAGAGCAAGAAGGCGAGGCTACCTGCCCAAAGTAAGATAACCGTCAGGGCGATGGTAAGACCATACGCTTTAGTTTCAGCTCTCACCGTTTGCAAACACCTGCTACTGAGAGCCTGTTCTAACTCAACCACACCGTGACTCCTACGTAGCGTTCATTCTCAAGCAAAAAAAGCATAGAAACACAAGATTTAACACTACTCATTTTTCGAGAAGTGCTGCTTGATTAAATCGTTCGCAGGAAAGATTCCCCAGGCTTAGCTGTATCAACGCTAACTCAGCGCTTGATCTCGGCTTCAAAATCTGGCAAAAGCTAGAGGATTAACCCTCCTTTTGTTGGACAGACTAACAGTAGCAAAGGTCGCATTCTTCAAACCCTTTTTCCAACCCACAGTATGACTTCCACGGTACTGATCACAGGCGCATCTCAGGGTATTGGCAAAGCGACTGCCCTCTTGTTTGCCCGCAAGGGGTATAACCTGGTGCTAGCCGCCCGTCATGCTGACCCCTTGGCAACTGTATCACAAGAGATAGAAGCTCTGGGTCGTGCAGCCCTGACCGTTCCCACTGATGTAACCGATCCTAATCAGGTTGCAGCCTTGGTCCAAAAGTCTCTAGACCACTATGGCTCCATAGATGTCCTGATCAACAACGCGGGTTTATACATTTCGGGTCCAGTCCATCAGTTCTCTTTAGAGGATTGGCATCGGGCTCTCGATCTCAATGTATGGGGTTACATCCATACCATTCAGGCCCTGCTGCCCCACTTTATAGAGCGAGGCAAGGGCACAATCGTTAATCTCAGTTCGATTGGTGGCAAAGTACCTGTGCCTTATCTAGTTCCCTATTGCACTAGCAAGTTTGCAGTGGCCGGGTTAACCCAATCCTTACACTCGGAGCTAGAGCCTAAAGGTATTCATGTCGCTGGTATTTATCCAAACCTGATTAAAAGTGACTTTATGCAGCGGGCTATCTTCCGGGGCGAAGATGAACAGGATGCAAAAGATCGCCGTGAGCAACTAGAGCAGGTGCTCTCCGTGCCTGTTGTCGAAAAGCCAGAAGACGTGGCTAAGGCAATTTGGGACGCCGTTGAGAACAAGCGGGCTGAGGTTTTGGTTGGCTCTGCCAATATGTCCAAAGCTTCTTATCAACTGTTTCCTGGCTTTATGCAATGGTTATTTAGACAAACGTTCAAGAAGCCAATCAAAGCTTAGGAAAGCTTAGGGTAGAAGCTAGTCTTAGTCAATTAACTTTAAGTAGCTCTTTAATTGGCTCTTTAAGTAACAGCAAATAAGCAGCTATGAATGGGCCAATACCATTTGTAGCTGCTTTCTAGTTGGTTAATCTACTCTGGCTGGCTAGGTGCAACTAAAGGAACGGGAGTCGAGGCAGGTGGATAGCAGTCGAGTTGGGCAAACAACTCAGCCATGTCTTGCGAGCGGAATTCCGTTGCGTACATTTCGTAGAGGGCTCGCACTAAACTCTGCACCTCAGCTGACGTAATGGTTGATTCGTGCTCTCGGCCTACCCGACGCACGATCAGGGAGAGGGGCCGGGGCTGAGGTCCGGTAGCATCAATTTCGGCAAAAGGTCGAAAATCAGGTTGGGCGTAGGCAATAGGCAGAGCAATCTTTTGGAAACCGGCCTTTTCGTAGGCGAGTAACCGCACTAGCCGTCCTGGATGGTCTAGATGCAGCGGTTCCATCTCCGCGACTAGGGTGATCGGCAAGGGAGGCAGCCCAGCCCTTTTCAGGCACTCGCGGGCAGTTTGCAACGGCAACGCCCGCAACCAACCGGCAATGCCGGTTCGTCGCCATTGAGGGCTGACCAGGGCATGGGAGAGATGGACCACCACTTGGTTTTCGTCAGCAATTGCCGTGTGGTCCCGCACACCTACAAATTCATCCTTCAAGCTCAACAACAGCATCTGATAGAGCAGAGCGTAGCCCCGTCGCCGTTGCTGGGGCTGCCATTGAAAGCGAGAGCTTAGAGTTTCGCGCTGCTCCATTTCATGCTGCTGGCCAAATTCTGCCCAAAGTTGGTCATACGCCAATTCAAAGCGCGGGTTATCCGTCGACTCAAGACAATGAACAACCAGGTCCGACCAGTCCCGCGTTGTAGACTTAAGGATATCTCCAGGACTGAGATCACTTTTGATTAGAGTTGGGGTGAACATATCAGCAAGTCAGCTTAGCAATCACCTTAGAGAGTAGCGAAGTTGTTATTAACTCATCATGATTATTCAACCTTCTGAACAATTAAGAGAGCTAGATCAGGCATACCATCTGCATCCTTTCACCAATCATGAGGAGATGCACGCCGCTGGTACTCACATTATTCGCTCGGCAGAAGGGCGCTTTGTGATTGACCAGGACGGTAATCGTTTGCTCGATGGTATCGCTGGTCTTTGGTGTGTCAATGTCGGTTATGGGCGTCACGAAATTGTTGAAGCGGTGACGCGGCAAATGCAGGAGCTTCCTTACTATTGCTCCTTCTTAAATTCGACTACACAACCGCCAATTTTGCTGGCCGAACGCTTAGCTCGTTTGGCCCCTGCCCGACTTAACCATACAACTTTCACCTGTTCCGGTTCAGAGGCCAATGAAACAGCGCTGAAGATCATTCGGGGCTATTACAAGCTACAAGGTCAGTCGCAGAAATACAAAATTCTCTCTCGAACCTACGCCTATCACGGCGTTACTTTGGCGACGACTAGCATGACGGGCTTGCCTGCTTGCTACGGCCCCTTTGATCTGCCACTCCCCGGTTTCTTGCAGGTGCCTGGACCTTACCATTACGGTGCCAATACTGATTTAGATCCGGTGGCCTATGGTCAATGGTGTGTCGAGGAGACGGCTCGCATCATCGAGCGAGAGGGAGCAGATACAATCGCGGCCCTATTTGCCGAGCCGATTCAAGGCGCGGGTGGGGTAATTGTGCCACCCGAAGGCTACCTACCAGCGCTCCGCCAACTCTGCTGGGATCACAACATTTTGTTCGTGGCGGATGAAGTGATCACAGGCTTTGGGCGTCTGGGTGATTGGTTCGCCAGCACGATTTGGGATTTGGATCCCGACCTGATGACAATGGCAAAGGGCATTACCAGTGGTTATTTGCCCTTGGGAGCCACGATGGTTAGCGACGAAGTGGCTGAGGTACTAATTCGCAACGGCTACTTTGCCCACGGTTTTACCTACAGCGGTCATCCCACTTCCGCCGCTGCCGCCCTAGCGAACCTAGACATCCTGGAGGGGGAAGGCATTCTGCCCTGGGTGCGTGACCAGATCGGTCCTTACTTCCAGCGCCAGCTCAAAGCCTTGGCTGAACATCCTGCGGTCGGCGAGGCCAGAGGTGATGGCTTGATTGGTGCGCTGGAGGTTCTGCCACGCGGCGGCAAAGCAGCCTTGAATCCCAAAGACCCAATGGGCGTGAAGCTGTCGGTGCTGGCCCGCGAGGAAGGCGTGATTGTACGGGGCATTCGAGATTTGATCGCGCTGTCTCCGCCTCTGACGATCACAGAAACCGAAGTCGATTTCCTGTTCACCAGCCTCAGGAAAGCTCTGGACCGTCTCTGGTAGATCGTCTTGGGTAGACAATCTCTGCTAGACAGTCTTGGGTCAACCGGTCTTAGCTAAACCTATAGACGGTACTGTAGACCCAGGTTCGCGCCGATGCCTTCTGCTGCGGGTGGGATGTAAAGCTCCCCCTGACCTCACCATGATCACAAGGGAAGGTTCACAGCAAGGGACAGGATATGAACCTGGCAGTTAGGCAGGACAACCTCGAAAGGCTTCCCGAACTGGGGTTAGTGTGCATTACGGCATCGGATCAGGTGCGATACCGCACGGTGACCCGCAAACGGCTGTTGCAGCTTAGTCCTGAGGAGCAGGAGAACACGCTGCGTAAGCTGTACACCGAGAACCTGGCTCGGCTCAATAGGGCCCTTGATTTTTGTGCTGAGCATCAGATTCGGCTGTACCGCATGACCTCGGCGCTGTTTCCTTTTGCTGATGATGCCCTAGGCGAGACCATCCTGGCAGAGTTCAGCGACGAACTGCGGAGCACGGGCGACCGCGCTACTGCCCTAGGCATTCGCTTGGTCCTGCACCCTGACCAGTTTGTGGTGCTCAGCTCTGACCGGCCTGAGGTGATTGAGAACAGTATCAAGATTCTGGCGGCACAGGCCCGCATCCTCGATCTGTTAGGGCTGCCCCGTTCCCCTTGGGCAATGATGGAAATCCACGGCGGCAAGTCTGGCCGTGCCGAGCGTCTGATTCAGGTGATTCGGGATCTGCCTGAGGCTATTCGTTCGCGCTTGGCCTTAGAAAACGACGAGTATGCCTATAGCGCCACCGAGATTTTGGCCGTCTGTCAGGCTGCTGAGGTCCCGATGGTGTTCGACGCCCACCACCACGTCATCCACGAACAGCTGCTCAGCTACGAAGACCCCAGTGTCAGCGAGATACTGCTGGCCGCCCGCGATACCTGGCCGGTTCCCGAGTGGCAGCTGGTGCATATCTCTAATGGCAGCGATTCCTTCAATGACCAGCGCCACAGTGATTTGATTACGGTCATGCCTAGCGCCTACCGTCATGCGCCCTGGATTGAAATAGAAGCCAAGCTTAAAGAGCAGGCGATCGAGAAACTCCGTACAGACTGGTTGCCTACACTAAGCACCCCTTACGCAGTGAACGCAGCTCAGCAGTAGCCCGATAACACAAATTGAGCTAATTGCAATAGCCTCTTTAAAGTATCAATTTCTGTTAACGACTAATGCAACAGCTAAGGAGTTTGCTAATCTAAGGGTGGGCACAAAGTTAACTCGGTTTCAGGACAGTGCCCGCTCTCCTGAACCACTCGCAGCTTAGACTTGTAGAGCCTAATACCTCAGCAGTAGAGTGCCTAAAAAGTTGAATCCTTGCTAGTTAGGCTTATGGATTTAGCTACAGCACTAAAGCTACCAGGTTACTGGACTTAGAGGATGAAAGTTAAGGTTCTAGACTCAACGCTGTGGGCGTCTGATTGTCCAAAACTATAAGTAACCAGTTCTTGATTTCACCAACCCTATAAACCCGGTAGCCTTCTACCGGGTTTAGGCTCTTAGGCAGATTTTGGACTATTTAGGTTTCAGCAACCAGTCGGTAACTGGCAATCTGCCAGGGTTGAATGCCTGGGTCCTGCTCCAGTGAATACAGAGATCGCTCCATCAGGTCCACCCGTTCGGCTAGCCGCAGCGGCAAAGGGCTAGTGAGCACCAAGCGGGCCGGTCGCCCCTGGCTCTCGTAGCAGCGCAGAATAAAGCTATTGGGGTCATCTTCAGCCTGCTTGAGGGTCATCAGGACCAAGTTATCTGCCCCTAGGTCCAACAGGCTAGCCTGATCTGGCAATTGCACCTGCCCTGTCAGAGAGGCTTCGACTGCTTGGGACTGAGCGGGAGTTTCAGCTTGATGGAGAGGTGCATTGAGTTCCTGCCCTCGCTGCACAACCTGCGCCGTTTGCCAGTTCCCAGGATGAGGGTAAAGCATATAGTCAAAGGGTGCATGAACTCCCTGGTCTGCTTGGGGATCGGGCCATTCTGGACCCCGCAGCAAGGTCAGCCGGATTTGACTGGGTTTGCAGTCGTAGCCATATTTGCTGTTATTTAGCAGGCTGACGCTGTAGCTACCGTCGCTAATGGAAGCCCAGCGCAGGGCTGGCACCTCCCATTGCGCTTTCTCCGCTGGGGTCTCGGCCTTGGTCGAGCGCTCAATCACGCCGCAGGGGATTTCGTAGCTTGCCCGGTCACTGCTAGTTGCGAGGGGAAAAGCTGCTTTGACCAGCACGTGCTTTTCCTGCCAATCAATGAACTGCGTACTAATTTTCAGACCACGCGAACCCGGAGCCAGATAGTAGCGCTGGCAGAACTGCGATTGTCCAATGGCACGATGCACTTCAATGCTTTCAGGGCTCAGGCGCTGAGGCGGTACTAGCAACTGGGCAGCCGGTAAAGGATGCTGCTCGTAGTTAGGGTCAATATTCCAGGCATCCCAATACTGCCCTTCATCTTTGAAGGCTTGCAACTGATTGCCAGGACCGCTCAGTACCTCGCGCTGATGGGTTTTGTCAAAAACACTGCTCAAATTGCCGGTTTCAGGATCAACCCTGACCCGCAAGAATTCGTTTTCTAGAATCAAGTCTTCTAGAGCTAGATTTGTTGCGTTCTCAAAGCTCTCGTTGCCCTCGTTATGCGAGGAAACAGGCGATAAGGCTGCATAGCCGATTGCAGGAATCGAAACTTGGTTGCCCTCCAGCCATTCCGATCGCTCCCAGTTGAGAGAATTGAAAACCAGACGTGAAGAAGGGGCAGCAATATGAGCCGCAATCGAGGCTAGAGAATCTGAGAGAATTTGCTGGGCTGTCTGCTCCACTGCCTGCCATTCCCGGTCGGCATCATGATAAACCTGAGGAATCGAAGAACCCGGCAAAATGTCATGGAACTGGTTAAACAGCAGCTTTTTCCAGGCAGTTTCTAGAGCCTGTTTCGGATAGCTTCTTCCAGAAACTAGTGAGGCCAGGGACGCAAAGATCTCAGCTTGAGCTAGCAGCACTTCACAGGAGCGATTGGCTCGTTTTTGAGCGGCTTGCGTCGTGTAGCAGCCGCGATGAAACTCCAAATACAACTCACTATTCCAGATCGGAAAATCTGAGCGGGACTGCTGTAATCGATCTAAAAAGACTTGGGCAGTGGTGTGCTGAATAGTGGGGAAGAGGGGCGATTCTTGCCATTGACGTGCCGTCTCCAGCATGTCCCGAGTGGGACCGCCGCCGTGGTCGCCAACCCCTGGCATCCAGAGCGTGTCAGCAAAGCCTAGTCGCTGCTCATGTTGACAGGTCGACTCGGCCATTTTGACCGGCTCAATTTGCTGGTTCACCAATGGGCTCATGTAGCTAAAAATGCGAGAGCCATCGGGAGCTTGCCACCAAAATGCAGTGTGGGGAAACTGGGTCGTGTCGTTCCAGGTCAGCTTCTGCGTGACAAAGTAATCGAGCCCCCCTTGCTTGAGAATCTGTGGCAATTGCCAAGTAAAGCCGAAGGTATCCGGAACCCAGGCCACTTTGACCTCAATGCCAAACTTCTCCCGGCAATAGCGCTGTCCGTAGAGCACCTGTCGCACCAGCGCTTCCCCATCGGGCAAGTTCAAATCAGGCTCTACCCACATGCCGCCCACCAGTTCCCAAGTGCCCTGACGAATTTGCTCTTGGATCTGTGCGAACAAATCAGGACGGTGCTGTTCCACCCACTCGTAAAGAGCAGGCGTAGAGTGACAAAAAATTAATTCGGGAAAGTCTTTTTGCAAATTCAAAACCGATTTGAACGTGCGTTCGGCAGCCTCCCAAGTTTCTGCCACAGGCCACAACCAAGCCATATCTAGATGCGCATGTCCCAACAATGAACAGGTGCGTTGCTTCAACCATTCACCGAAAGGAGCAAGCTGTTGGCGCACAGTCGCAAGTGAAGCCTGAAAACGCTCCGGTTCAGCCTGAAGGGACTTCCAGTCAATTCGCTGCACAGCTCGCTCTAGCTCGGCCACACGCTTAGGCTCAGCTGCTTGAAGATAATTGCCCAGTACTGACAATTCCGCCGCTAGCATTCCTGGATCGACTTGAGGGGCAGACGCAGCAAAATTAAGCTCAGAACGCACCAAAGCGCCATCCACATGTGCCGGGCTAGTCAAGCGCAGGACCACAGTAACGGCTCGTCCGGGCTGCACCGTCCCCAGAGGAATGCGTACGGTACTGTCAAACAGGTCCCCTTCCTGTACCAACCGACCGTCAACGTAGACCTGAGCGTGTTCCGCCCACCAAACCAGGCACAGCCGCGCCATGCAACCGCTGAGAGGATAACCCTCTAGCTCCGTCGGCCAGATGAACGTTTGCCGCAACCATAGGGGCTTACGAGCTTTCGGCCAGCTAAGATGCTCTCGGTCGTTGGGTAGCGCTAGTGGCCAGTCTGCGTCTCGATAAGCGGCATCTACCACTGGATACACAGGGCAGTCTTTTTGGCACTGTCGCCAATGCTGTTGAACCGAAACCTGGCTCAGAGCCGTGAGGCGCGTAGCAGCTTCCTGATAGGTCATGCGCTTCAGATGCAGTACAGACTCAAAACTCATCTGACGTTAAGATTGAGGGCATCTCAACGGTATTGCAAACCCTTGCGGCTTCTTAGCTTGCTGCGAATTTCTTCATGACTCCTCAGCCTTCTTCGTCAGGCCGATTTCAGAGCAAATTATTCAACGCCCTTCACTGGCGCTGGCCTGCTCGCGTGGTTGACCAACTACGAACAGGAAGCCGTTGGCTAGCCTGGCATGCTCAAACAGCCACCGTCATTGCGGCTCAAGTGCTGCTTTACCCGGTCTACCTGGTCTACCAGGGCGGTCGTCAGCTGTATCAGCAATTGACTCCCCTGCCTGCTCAGGACCGCAAAGCTGTGGCTCTGCCCGCTGCAGATAGTGTGCTGAAAAAAGTCCAGTGCCAGACTGAAGCGCTTGAGACGCTAAGCTTGCCCCCAGAACAATCTGGTGCAACCCCCTGTAACCTGGCGGCGGATTTGCAAACGCGACAACTGGTGCTGGTATCTTCTGAGGGCAAGCAGTTTGACCTGCTGACGCCCGAGCAGCAGCAGCAGTTTCGTCAGCTGATTGCCCTGGAAGTTGCTGAGTACCACCGGCGGCAAAAATCAGCTCGGCGAGCTTTGCAAGTTTCGGCACCGGTAGCAACCTCACTGACATTGCCAGAGACACCAACGGAGACATCAACGGAACTAGAGCCAAGTTCCGGCAACCCAATAGCCGCCATAAGGTCTGCGCTGCCAATGCCAGTTCAGGTTCCAGTTCAGGTCTTCAAGCAACTGATGAGCTGGATGCAACGCGGGCCAGTTGCCAGAGCTGTGGATTTGTTCGGGGAGCAGCAAGTTCCTGTACAAGATCATCTAGTTGAGGCTCTTTCCGCTCAAAACCAGAGCTTAAACCAGGAGCACACAGGCCAGGAGCCCCCAAGACAAGATCAGAACGAGCTGGAAGTGCCTGGAGGTCAACTGGTTCATAAGGTCAGAGGCTGGGTAGAACAGGTCGCTAAACCCCAGCTGGTTGCCAAAGCTCATTTAGCCAAAGCCAATCTAGTTGCCAGAGTTAGTCTTAACAAACCGAACTTGCCTGGCTGGGTGCAAGGATTAGCACTGCCTAAAGCACCGGCTTGGCTAGCCCCTAATCCCTCGGCTCCCTTAACTCAACTTGACCCCAAAAATAACCCTGAGCTAGAGATTGAGCTAGGCCAGGGAACACAGCAGCCTGATGCCAGCTACATCCGTGGCCTAGTAGAGGCTGCGCTGCGCTATTTCATGGGTCTAGCTGCCCGACGACGTACCCTCGCAGCTTCAGTTCAGCAAGCTCTCTCTGGTCTGGGTGGATCCAAGCTCTTGCCCTTGGGAGCCGAGCCAGATCCCTGGTTGAGCATGGCGGATTTATTTGTTGAGCCAGTTGCTGAACCAGTTGAACCAGGGTTCCAGACTGAACCGGTGGCTTGGGGTGAACCATCTGCAACTCAGGCCACGGCTCAAGCCAACGCCCAGCCTGTACTAGCCCAACCCGTACTAGTTGGTGCAGCGACGCTAGAGCGACCTCGGCTAGCCGGACCGCAAAGGCCAGCCTTGAGTGGTCGGGCAACCAAACGTCCTGCGGCTCCTTTGCAACGGCGTGAGGCTGCTCAACCGCTAAACAAGACTAGCCAGACTAGCCGGACCCGGCAGACCTCGCTGGTGCGTCCCAAAGTACAGGTTCAACAGCCTGTGGTCGCGACTCAAACCAAAACAGCCTCCCCAGAGATCGACCGCGATTGGTCCCCTGATTGGATCGAGGCTCAAGCAACCCTGATGGGCTATGTCAAAAGCCCCTTTAGTCGCTTACTGGACTGGATCGACCAGTGGATCGCGAAGTTAGAGTCGCGCCTGCTGACCCTATTGGACTGGCTACGTGCTCAGTTCTGGCCTTAATCAACGCAAAGTGATGGCATCAAGTCCTGATGGAGCTGTGGGCCTCGCCTTTCTAGAGCGCAGTGCTGAGCAAAAACAACAACTTCTGCGTGAGCTAGGCATGGGGCGCTATGCCCAGCTGTTACTTGCCCTCAGTCGCCCTACACCAGAAAATTTGGCCTGCCTCGAACGGTTTCTGCTCCAGCCGCAACGGGCAAAGTTTCCTGACTTGCGTGGTGTCGATCTGGCTGGAGCAGACTTGCGTCGGGCAAATTTGATCCGGGCAAATTTAACTAATGCGCTGCTTCAAAACGCCAATTTAGAAGCAGCTGATATCATCTTGGCAAGCCTCCAGGGAGCCGATCTGCGTGGGGCAAACTTGCGGGAGGCAACCCTGAATGAGATCGATTGGCACTTGTGTCAAGTAAGCGGTGCTGACCTATCTCCCGGTAAAGGGCTGACAGCCGCAGAACAATCCATGCTACGCCGGCAGGGCGCTCGGATTGACTTATAGTCGCTGCGCTGCTAAGGGTTACCTTGCTAAATAAGCTACTGGAGGTAAGGGCTAACTAGCCTAGTGGGCGTTGGGCTGCGTGGGCGAAGGATGGTTACTTAGCCAGTGCGCGACTCGCTCTTCTAGCTGCTCGATATCAATTGGCTTAGAAATATAGTCATTACAGCCTGCGGCTAAGGCTCGCTCTCGATCGCCCTTCATCGCATGAGCCGTCACTGCAATCACCGGAATTGCGGCGGTGTCTTGATCTGCTTTAAGGCGGCGAGCAATCTCCCAGCCATCAATCTCTGGCAACGATAAATCTAGCAGAATCAGATCCGGCGTTTGCTGCTTCACCCATGCTAGAGCGGACAGGCCATCGTCCACAGCCGAGACCGAGTACCCCGCATCCCTTAAGACATGCTCCAGGAGTACCTGGTTGTCCATTGCATCTTCAACAATCAGGATTTGTCGGGGCGTAGTCACTAGATCAGCACGAGGGTGAATTTTACAATCATCGTTTTAGAGATCGCGTACCTGCAAAGGCAGAATTGCAAACTTGATGTTAACAAATTGCCTCTAGATTTGGATAGTTGCAGAGGCTAAACCACAACATTAGAGCCTAAAAACATTGGCATAAGGACATAGAGCCTAGAACTCTAGGATCTATCGTTCTGGATATGTCACGAAGATTATGCTTCTTATACATTTATTTATATTCAAAGGACAAGTCCTTGGGGAATTGACGCTAAAGCGTCTGCTTTCGATTCGGTTGTTGCGATTCCCTCGAAGAACTATGATGACTGCTTTTGTGGGCACAGGAAGCCAGCAGTACGCCAGCGGACGTATGATCTTCGGGTTGAGCGCTGGCTCTTTGCTGTCTGTTCTAGCAGTTGGGAGCCTATTACTCGATCCAGCTGCTCAGGAAATAGCTTTGCTATCCCTGTCGGGCAGTTTGCTCTGTATGAGCATGATGGCTCCCTGGTCAATGCTGGGGCTTGGTTCATCCAAGCCTGCCCATGATTTAGCTGATCTATTTGAACAACTGGCCGATGGTGTATTGCTCAGCGATCCTCAGGGACGGGTGTTGCGTCTCAACTCGGTGGGGCGTCGCATCCTCAATCTCAACGACAGCGAGAGCACTTTCAAAGCTCAACCACTATCCCAGCCGATTCCTCTAACTGAACTGCTAGGTTCCTGCAACCTACGCACGCTCAATCAGCAGGCCCTGCCTTTAGAAGCACTGTCCCTGAATCAGGCGTTGAGCACGGGACGCACCATTGAGCAAGACTGGCTGCTGCTAGGTCCAGAGATGGAGAACCGAGTGATCAGTTCTCGGGCTGCGCCTCTGATCAACCAGAAAGGTCAGATCTGGGGAGCAGTAATGACCTTCCGAGAGGTGACTGAATCCTATCAGCGGGAGCGCATCATTCGAGATGCCAACCGGGTCATGGCCCAGCAGCAGAAACGCATGGCCATTTTGCAGAATCTCACCAGTCTGCTCAATCAACACTTAGGCAACCTGGCTATTCTGCTAGAGGCCATTGTCAATTCGGCTAGTGAAGCTACTGACCGGGCTGAATTCTCGGTGTTGCTGCTCTACAACCAGGAAACCGCCCAGCTTTCTCTAGCGGCGGCTCGGGGTCTCCCCGAGCCGCAACCCGGCGAGCCCGCTTGGATTGACCGGGTTTGGAAGTATGACCAACAGAGCCTGCTATACCAGGTCTTTGAGCGAGGAGAGCCGGTACAGTTGCGTCCCCAGCACAACCAGCTGACTGGGCTGCCACCCGTGGCAGCTGCTCTGTGTGTACCGGTGGAATCTAGTCATGCTGGAGCTTTGGGCGTTTTATTAGTAGGCTACAGCGACGCTCAAGATGTGGACCGACAAGAATTGATCGGCCTGTTGTGCGCCTTGGGCGGTCAGGCTGCAACGGCCATCGAGAATGCCCGACTGATCAATGCCTTAGAAGCCAGCAACCTGGCACTGGAGCGTCAGCGCGCCCAAATCGAGGCTCAAAACACGCAGCTGGTAGAAGCCAACCGCTTGAAGAGCCAGTTTCTAGCCAGCATGAGTCACGAACTCCGGACTCCCCTCAATGCGATTATTGGTTTCTCTCAAGTCCTACTACGTCAGCGTCGAGACCCTCTAACCCCTTCGCAATCAGACCTACTGGATCGAGTGCTACGCAACGGCAACCATTTGCTCGATCTGATCAACGACGTGCTGGACCTGAGCAAGATCGAGTCAGGACGGCTAGAACTGCAACCGCAAGACTTTTGTCTAGCAGGGCTAGTACGCTCCGTTTGTGACAGCTTTGATGCCCTAGCTCAAAGCAAACAACTGCGGCTAACGGTCACGGTTGAGCGCGAACCCTGTCTGCTCTACCATGACCCCTTGCGCTTACGGCAGATCCTCACCAATTTGGTATCGAATGCGCTCAAGTTCACTGATACCGGCGAGGTTGAGATCTGTCTGGAGACCAGTGGAGCTTTGGCAGAGCAGGTGATTCTGACCGTGCGGGACACAGGCATTGGCATTAGCCCGCAGCATCAAGCCACCATCTTCGAAGAGTTTCGCCAAGTCGACCAGTCCTCAACGCGGCGTCACGGCGGCACTGGCTTAGGCTTAGCGATCACCCAACGGCTGGTGGTACTGATGGGCGGCACGATTGAGGTCGAGAGCACTCTAGGGCAGGGTTCAACTTTTACAGTCAGACTACCCTACCGTCTGCCTTACGAGCTTGACCCGGCTTTGCCATCCCTGCCAGTGCTTAACCTAAGCACCGCAACGCCAATGCCAGCCTCACCCAAAGTTTTACTCCTGGATAACAGTCTAGATTTGGTAAATATCCTGTGCGAGGCGGGTTATCAAGTATTGAGGGCTGACTCAGCTGAGGAATGCTTGCAGCTAGCGCAGAGCCAGTCTCCTATCTTGGTTCTGTTAGACCCGGCGCTACCCGGCTTGGATGGTTGGCAGGCTCTCTACCGTCTCAAGCTCAACCCCCCAACAGCGCAAATCCCGGTGATTTTGATTAGCCAAGCCGAGAACTCAGGCCTCGGTGCCACCTTAGGTGCCTCAGATTATTTAATGAAACCAATTAGAACGCAGGTCTTGCTGACTGCGGTTGACCGTTGGACTGGTAGTCGCTCTCCTGGTGTAGGCTGACATCCCTGGTCCTGTCTTGTAACTCTGAGGGTAGACTATCAAAGGATTGGCGCAGGCAGTTAGCGACTAATTAGATAGTATCTACCATCACCTAACTGGCCTAGGCTCACCCTAAACGCCAGATGCACAACACTAAATAAACTCAGTCTTTCGATATGTAGTGCCCAGCACCTTGAACCGCTATTGTTTGCCTTGATAATTCGCATGGCGATCTGCCACTGCCTTAAGTTCGCTTACAGGATTTAGCATGAGCCGCAGTACCCTGCTAGTAATCTGTCTTAGTTTTGGCGGTGTGGCCCTGACTTTATTGTCCGATTCAGGTCCAAGCCCCTGTTGGGCAGCTTGTGGCGCATCGGTGACGCTGGTTAGCACAGCGGCAATTCTAGAACGCTATAAGCCTGCCCCAGTGCAAGCCTCCGTCTCTTCTGAGCCTGAGTGGGGCAGCTCCTCAGATTGGTAACCCTCTGCGCTCTCGTGTTCATCAGTTACAGTCAGTTACAGTAGGTCATTGCACCCCTTGACACGACTGTGGAGAAAGATTTTTTATGACGACCACCCCCCTCCGGCCCCGCTCCGAAGTCCGTGACCTCGGCCTGGCTGCCCAGGGTAGGCAGCGCATTGAGTGGGCTGGACGTGAGATGCCGGTGCTGCGTCAGATTCGCGAACGCTTTGCAACCGAGAAACCGCTGGCTGGAATTCGTCTAGTAGCCTGCTGCCATGTCACAACTGAAACGGCTCACCTGGCTCTGGCCCTGCAAGCCGGTGGTGCGGATGCCTTACTGATCGCCAGCAATCCGCTGTCAACCCAAGATGATGTAGCTGCCAGCCTGGTTGCTGATCACGGCATTCCTGTCTTTGCCTTGAAGGGTGAAGACAACGATACGTACCACCGTCATGTGCAGATTGCGCTGGACCATCGTCCCAACATCATTATTGATGACGGCAGTGACGTCACCGCCACCCTGGTTCAAGAGCGCTCAGACCAGCTCAGCGAAATCATTGGCACCACCGAAGAAACCACCACAGGCATCGTTCGTCTGCGGGCGATGTTTAGGGATGGAGTTCTGAGCTTCCCAGCCATCAATGTTAACGATGCTGACACCAAGCATTTTTTCGATAACCGCTACGGCACAGGTCAATCTACGCTAGATGGCATTATCCGGGCGACTAACCTTTTGTTGGCAGGCAAGACCCTGGTGATCGCAGGTTACGGCTGGTGCGGTAAGGGAGTCGCTCTGCGCGGTCGAGGCATGGGAGCCAACGTCATCGTCACCGAAATTGACCCAGTACGGGCCATCGAGGCGGTAATGGATGGTTTCCGAGTCATGCCTATGGCAGACGCCGCGGCTGAGGGGGACTTGTTCGTCACTGTAACTGGTAACAAGCATGTCATCCGGCCCGAGCACTTTGCGGCCATGAAAGACGGCGCTATTGTCTGCAACTCAGGTCACTTCGACATCGAGATTGACCTCAAGTCTCTAGGCGAACAGGCTACCGAAGTGCGCGATGTGCGTCCTTTCACTCAGGAGTATCGACTGCGTAGCGGTAAGTCTGTGGTGGTTTTGGGCGAAGGCCGTTTGGTGAACTTGGCCGCTGCTGAAGGTCACCCCTCAGCAGTGATGGATATGAGCTTCGCTAACCAGGCGCTAGCTTGCGAATATCTGGTCAAGAATAAGGGCCAACTGGCTCCTGGCCTGCACTCGATCCCAGAAGCCATTGACAAAGACATTGCCCGTCTCAAACTGGCAAGCATGGGCGTCCAAGTTGACAGCCTGACTTCAGGCCAGATCGAATACATGAATAGCTGGACCTCTGGCACCTGAGCCTGAAATCCTTCTAAGCCTCTAGCATCGCCTTTAGGCTCAAAACCTCCATCTCTTCAGATTGCTTCTACCAAATTTGGTCAGAGCTTGTTTGAGAGATGGGGGTTTTGTTCTAATACCAATTTTCTAAATGAGAGCTACCAATCGAAACCCCACTACCTGCGGCTTCTCCCCTTGCTAAGGGGAGGTTGGGAAGGATCAATGAGTAGCGATTAAACAGTGGGTTGGTATAACTCATGGTTATTTAGCGCCTAGTCACAATGTCGTGAGTTGAAGCCCATTGCGAAATGTCTTGGCGACTAATTGCTGCTGCCATCAGTTCGGGAAATAGTTCTGGCGTACAAGCGAAAGCTGGAATACCCCAGCTTGCAAATTGCGCCGCGACATTGTGGTCAAACGATGGAGCTCCATCGTCGTTGAGGGCGAGCAGGGCAACCATTTGCACCCCAGACCCTAAGAGCATAGCCACCCGTTTGAGCATCTCCTCCTGGTTGCCCCCTTCGTAGAGGTCACTGATTAACACCAAAATCGTTTCCTGAGGCTGCCGAATTAAACCCTGACAGTACCCCAGCGCCTGGTTAATGTCGGTACCGCCGCCCAATTGGGTGCCAAACAGAACCTCGACCGGGTCCTGCAATAGCTCCGTCAGGTCAACTACAGCGGTGTCAAAAACTACGAGACGGGTCTGCACGGCAGGGAGTGAAGCCAACACCGCCGCAAAAATGCTGGCGTAGACAACCGAGGTTGCCATTGAGCCGCTTTGGTCTACACAGAGCACAATGTCTCGTAGCGCCGAGCGTTTACGCCCATAGCCGATGCGAGTCTCTGGAATAATCGTGCGGTACTCGGGCTGGTAGTGCTTGAGGTTAGCTCGGATCGTGCGGTGCCAGTCAATTTCGTTGTGCCGCGGCCGACGGTTGCGGCTGGCCCGGTTGAGGCTACCCATCACTGCCTGCCGCATTGGGCTAGCAAGCTTGCGTTCTAGTTCTTCAACGACCCGGCGCACCACGAGTCGCGCCGTTTCCTTGGTCTGGTTGGGCATAATGCTACCCAGAGCGACTAGATTAGCCACTAAATGCACGTCCGGCTCCACAGCCTCTAGCATTTCCGGCTCCAAGAGCATCTGCCGCAGATTTAACCGCTCCAAGGCATCCTGCTGCATGATCCGCACCACGGAGCTGGGAAAGTAGGTACGGATATCGCCTAGCCACCGGCTGACTTTGGGCGCAGAACTGCCCAAGCTGCCCTTGCGATTGCCAGGATCCGAACCATAGAGTGCTGCCAGTGCTTGGTCCATCGCCAAATCAGTTCCCTCTAACGCAATCCCCAGCCCGTCACAGTCTTCTGCCGCACTACCCGCACTGTTGGCCCCATCCTGACCCAAAATCAGTCGCCAACGTCTTAGCCGCTCGGTCTCAAAGTTCTGCACGCTCCATTACCTCACTTGCGCTACGCCGAGCAGTTGAGCCAAGAGCGGCAAGACCGCGTTGGCTCGTTCTGGATCAAAGTCGGCAGTGGCGACAGACCGGGTGGCACGAACCGCCCCTTGGCGCACTCGTCCGCCCATCTGGCGCCGTTCCGCTGCCGAGAAGCTGCTGAAGGTGCGACGCAGCAAAGGCACAACTGCTGTGAACATGTCGTCGGGAATCGCGACAACCCAGGCATCTAGGACTTGCCAGAGCTTGTCGTCATGCAGCAATAAGAGGCCGCTGCCCTTGAGCAATCCTTCGACCCAAGCGGCGGCCTGACTCGGTTCATTGGCTGTGGATAGAGACAGGCTCATCCGCCGTGCGACCTCTTCAACAGTCCACTGACCTACATCTAGTAAGAGACGACAGCAGCGCCCTGCCAGCAAACCGTGGAGGCGCTGCTGATCTGCCAATTGGGCCAAAATCCCATGCCAGGCGGTGAGGTGCTCGCTGTTTTGCAGCAGGCTCACTACCTGGTGGACTTCATTGATATGGCTGCACATTGCGGCTGCGGCCTCGTCATTCAGTGAGGCACAGCTACCCGGCAAACCAAGACAAATACGCACGACTAAGCCATCAACGATGTGACTCAGCAAATCGGTGTCGTAAGCTCGCACACTGCCATAGCGCAGCACATTGGACAGAGGCAGTAGCGCCCCCATCAAGTGAATAATGTCACTGGCCAGCGCCGCTTCAGATTGAAATCGGGCCATCAGTTCGGTGACGGCATGGGGTAGATCGGCCAGCATCGCTTGGTCAAGCAATCGAGTCAGGCTGGGCAAGTCTGCCGTGCGTTGGGCAGCATCACAGGCAAAGGCAGTAGCAGCATCATGGATCGTGTTGCCCCAAATCCCGGCTTCAACCAAGCCCAGAGCCAATTCCGGCTGCCATTGCAAGTGCCACAGCTCATGAAAAGTGCCACTCTTGCCGCTGACCCGCTGCAGTTTTCCCCAGCTGATAGTCAGGAGATTCAATCGGTGCAAAAGATGGCTACGGGCAAGGTCATTCTCTTTGCGCAAATCTAAATCGAGCTCACGCACTTGCACTTCGGCCTTCAGGCGCAGGCGCTTTTGCTCCTTGAGCAAGTCCTGTTGCAAAGGCACCAGAGGCGTTGCTTCTGGTACTTCGCCTAGCCTTTCACCCACAATCAGTTGACTGTGGATCAGGCGCATCGGTGTCTCGTCGCCGAAGCAGAGTACTGCCTGGGTTGCCTCATTCAACTCGGTTAATCCTGGCAGGGGATGACCTCGCAGTGCCGCTAATGAGTCCGCTAGCCGCACGGCTTCAATCACGTGGGCAGAGGAGGCATCTAAATCTGCCTGCCGTAGCAGCCGAGCCACCTGGGTCAGCCAGCGGATCGTGGCTTGAGCGCTGGGAGATGGGGTTTCGTGCGGAGTTAGAGAATGCGAGGCGGTTTGCCAGAGATGGTGATACCAGCCCGGTGAGGCGACGCCTGCGCCGTAGCCGCTGCTCAAGGTAAGCCGCCCGTAGGTCCAGGGAATCCAGGTGGCTTGCACTTTGGCTTTAGCGAGGCCCTTGAGGACAGCGGCATCTGCCTTTGCTGGGGGAAAAGGCTCGCTTAGCGCAGGGGCATGCCAAGCACCGCAAACTACAGCAATGCGTTTGCCTTCTTTTTGGGCCGCGCGAATGCAGGAGCGCATGTAAGCTTCACGCTGAGCCTCCAAAGGCTCCAAGGGCTCGTCTTCTACTTCCTGCCTCAGAGCCGTCATGGCTTCGAGGATGGCAGCGAACAGATCGCTGCTGTCCTGGCGCTGCTCGACCATATGCTCCCACCAGCGTTCGCTATCGCCATAGCCCGCGGCTTTCGCTAGCCAGGCCAATGGGTCGTGGCGAAGGGAATTGAGGCGTTCAGGGGTTGGTTCTATCTGAGCTAGTTCTGAAGGTTGTGATTCTGAGGGTTCTGCCTCTAGAGACGAGTTCGCTTCCGCTAGTTCTTGCGGTTTTGGCGGAACCAACCGATGCATCTGGGGCAAATCGATGAAGCGGACTGGCAGACCTCGGCTCAAGCCAAACTGGATGGCCTGCCACTCAGGCGAGAAAACAGCGAAGGGGTAGTAAGCCGCAAGTTTTGGCTGCTCGGAGTTATAGATCAGCAGCGCCACAGGAGGCTGCATCTGAGCGTGGACCAGCAGAGGCAGCACAGACTCGGCATCGGGCGGTCCTTCGACCAAAATCACATCCGGCTGCAAGTCCTCTAGCGCCTGTCGCAAACTACGAGCTGAACCAGGACCATGATGGCGAATGCCGAAGAGATGGATGCTCATTCAGTGACTTCCCGGCAAGCTCGGTACAGAGCCTTCCAGCCATCGCGCTCCTTGACTACGGTTTCTAGATATTCCAGCCAGATCACTCGATCCTGCACAGGCTCTTTCACCACAGCGCCAATTAGGCCCGCCGCCAGATCACCGGATCGCAGGCAACCATCGCCAAAGTGCGCGGCCAGTGCCAAACCATGGCCGAGTACGGAAATGGCTTCGGCCGTGCTCAGGGTGCCACTGGGGGATTTAAGTTTGGTCTTGCCATCGTTAGTGATGCCATTGCGCAGCTCTCGGAAGATCGTGACCAAGCGACGAATTTCTTCTAGGGCAGGCGGCTCGGCAGGCAGCTCTAAGGCTCGCCCTAGACTTTCAACCCGACGCTGCACGATTTCGACTTCTTCATCAGCGCTACTGGGCACCGGCAGAATGACTGTATTGAAGCGACGTTTGAGGGCGCTGGAGAGTTCGTTGACGCCCTTATCTCGGTTGTTTGCCGTTGCGATCAGATTAAAGCCCTTGATTGCCTGCACCTCTGTATTGAGTTCGGGGATGGGCAGGGTCTTCTCCGACAGAATCGTGATTAGCGAGTCCTGCACATCAGCAGGGATGCGAGTCAGTTCCTCAACCCGAGCGATTTTGCCCGTTTCCATCGCTCGCATCAGGGGGCTAGGCACCAAGGCTTGTAGAGACGGGCCATCTGCCAGCAGGCGGGCGTAGTTCCAGCCATAACGAACCGCCTCCTCACTGGTGCCTGCGGTGCCCTGAACGATCAGAGTGGAACTGCCTGAAATGGCGGCGGCTAGGTGCTCAGACACCCAGGATTTAGCAGTACCAGGCACACCAAACAACAACAGGGCTCGGTCAGTAGCCAGGGTCGCCACGGCAATCTCGATCAGCCTTCGACTGCCAATGTACTTGGGCGAGATCTCAAAGCCGTTGTCGAGCTTGCCGCCCAACAGGTAAGTGGACACCGCCCAGGGCGAAAGCTGCCAACTAGGAGGACGTTGGCGGCTATCAGCTCGGACGAGTTCGTGTAGTTCCTCGGCAAACTGCTGTTCGGCATGTTGGCGCAGCACAGTTGCAGTCATGGCGTGATCTCCTTGATCAAGTCGTGGCGGAATTGCAGCAAAGCAAGGGCCTCATCTAGGTGGCGCTGCCACCAGGCCGGTCGCGTCTGGTCGGTTGGAGCCCAAGCAGTAGCTGCTTCCTCAAGCAAGGCTGGATCCAAACAGCGGATGATCTGAGTACGGGATTGGGCTAGCCAAGAGAACAATTCTGCATTAGTAGAGTCCGCACTGATGCGCAGGTAGATGCGGCTCAGCTCAGGGCTCCAGGCATGCTGACAGCCTTGGATGAGCAGTGCAATCGAACGCTTGTTAGGCTGCTGGCCCCCATCCCTCTGCAACAAAGGCAACAAGACTGCCTCTCGCGTTGCAGGTGGCAACACGGCCATCAGCCCCTCGACCGCAATTCCTGGTGTTCTTCCACTGAGCCACTCACGCAGCAGTGTTTCCGCCCAAACCTGATTCTGCTGCCGTTCTGCGGCTGTAACCCACCCCTCTAGCAGTGCTTGTGCCCACTCCCCTGCATTTGCTGCTTGCACTAGCTGAGCAGGCGTGGCATTTAAGTTTACTTCCAGGCGCGAAAGTACTGTAGCTGCAAGCATTTGACGCAACCACCCAGCTTTCTTTCCCAAGCTGGAATGAAGCGGTTGCGGCTCAATGCCATCGCGGATCATGGCTTTGTCGCAGGCCTCCGGCAGGCTCACCTCTAGTCTCGGCTCAGGTGTCAGTTGGAGTAGGGGAAGCACTCGTTCGGCCATCCGTTGACACAGTTGTGACTCTGGCAAGCGAGCCAGCAAATCCGTTGCGATCCGCCGTACCTGCTTTCCTCGCTCGTCCAGCACCTGTTCTAAAAACGGCTCATCCGCCAAACTCAGCCCAGCCCGCAAGGTTCCCAAAAACGCTGCTCGGTCGTCTGCAAGCTCTTGGCTCCAGGTCGTAATTAGCCGTTCACGGGCCAGCTCCGGCTCGGCCAACCGCAGTCGTTCCAGGATCAACAGTCGAGCAGCTCGGCTACCGGTTTGCCACAGGGTTTCGTCATCTCCTGCAACTGCGTAGTTCCAATCCGGGTTCTGTGCTGCCAACCAGTGGCCCCGCTTGCCCAGCACATTCGGGATCAGCTCGTGCAACTCAGGGCGGGTACGTCCCAGTTCCAGCAATTCCGGCAGATGTTGTTCGGGCACACGTTGCCCTGCAGCAGCCACTCTGGCTAACCATTCGGGAATTAGCTCTTTGTACTGCCCTTGCAACATCAAAGTCAGGTATTGCCCCGCCCGAGAACTACAGTGAGGCAACTCTTCTCGCTCACAAGGTTCTAGCAGAGCTGGTGGAGCGCTCATTGGCAATTGTCCTGCTCGCTGCCAATGAGCAACTACTGCTGCCGCGCTGAGTAGCTGCGGCGCTGATTCCTTTGCCTCTAAGTGGCTCAAAAAGTCCCCAAGCGCAGCATCAGCGCCCGCCAAGCTTAAAGATTGCCGCTCGGTACCCACTAGTGCAACGCTGATGATCTCCTGCCACAGCCCCATGCTTGTCCTCCCACTAGAACCGTATGAATCGCCCCTCGGCCCAGGCGCTTAAGGGCAGTAAAGTTTCCCCATTCCACTCACCAAAGAGACTGAGCGGCTGACCACCACTCAAGGCCAGCAATTGCCAGCCCTGCACAAAGTTAGGGGCCAGTGGCAGTAGATGGCCGGTTTCATCGCGCACTGCCCAAGTCTCGGCTTGGCGTAGGGGAATTACCTGGTTGAGCGCGAGAGGAAACTGCTCCAACCAAGGATTGCAGGCCAGAGCCTTGGCGTACTCTGCCAAGGCAACTCCAAGGTTGGAATACCCAGGCAAGTCATCCAGAGGTAGAGGCAAACCCTGACGTTGTTGAACCAGGGCACGTAGGGGATAGTTGCTGGGATAAAATGCCAGCTCTGCCTCTAAGCAAGTCCCTGGTATTAGGCTGGTATCGAGGGGTTGGTTGGCAACGGCAAAGTGTAGCGAGAGTGCTGATTGCCCGCTGTTTTGTCCCCACAACCAAGTGCGTTGAACCCGCAAACGCTCCTGGTCTTCGGTGCGCTGTCCCAAAACAGACCAGCGATCTACAAGCGATTGAGGGTTAGGGATTAGGGATTGGCTCTGGACGCCATCACTCGGTCCTTGGTCGCCATCTCCTAGCTTTTGGGTCCAACCAATGCCAGCGCGAATGTCGGCTTGCACATTGGGGGGCAGGGCTTCCAAACGCCGAAAGCCTTCAATTAGCAGATGCACACGGCCAAGCCGTTCCAACAGCCGATCCGGCCAGCCTGTACCTGAGCGAGGAATTCCTGCCATTTCCCGCAGTTGACGGGCTAGACCGGGGGCTTGGGCATCTACTAACCTAGCGGCTGGCCCATCCCAAAAGCTGTAGGGCTGGTTCTGAGCAGTAGCTAGCCCGTGCCGGATGAGATCTTGAAGCCAGCGTTCGAGATCCTGTAAGCCTGCTGTCAGCTTGGCCTGCCGTTGTGCCAGCCTTCGAGCTTGAGCCGCAGGGTCTGCAACAGCATCGGAGCGCTCCTTCTGGGCCTGTTTCTGAGCCTGCTTTTCGGCACGCTGGCTGCGACTGGCCAGCCAAGCCGTGACCCATGCGGGCGGTGAATTGAAGATGAAGGCGTTGGTCTGAGCCTCAAACAATAAAAGTAGCCCCAGGCCATGCTTGCAAGGAAACTTGCGGCTGGGACAGCTACAGCGGAAGGCTGGTTCGCTTAGCTCAATTTGGGCTTGGTAGGGATTCTTACCGCTGCCCTGGCACTCTCCCCAAATTACTTGCTCGTTCTGCCCCAGCACCTGCCACTTGCGTAGAGTTGCCAGACTCTTGCCAGCCTTAGCAGAACTGGCATCAGGAGCAAGGGCCAGAATTTGTTCGGTGGTCCAAGTTGCAGGCATACCTGTCAGGTATTTCAACCAGCAGGTTTCTGGGCACCTGCTTTTAACAAGGGTGCCCAAAAACTGGCTCCCTTTATCGCTCCCGGCAATGGGGCCGAGGACAGCTGCACTATTTCACAGTTTTCAAGTTTAGAACCCTAGAGTCCCAGCTAGGCTAGCTTTAGCTTGGCTGCTTCTAATATGACTATTGCTCATCTGTGTTTGTAGCTAAGATTTCTCAAGTTTTCCTAGCGAAGTACAAGCCAAATCCAAGTAAAGATTCCAAGCAGAGACATACCCACTACTGTCTCTCTTTGCTCATCCCAAAGTCGGCTCCAGCTACTGACAATCGCAGCCAATGCAGCCCGCCGTTCCTGCCCCAGCTCTGCCATCAATTTGGGCACCTTGGCATCTACTTCTTCCAGCGAAACTTCCCCACGCTGATAGGCAGTTTCTAGCTCATCTAGCTTTTTCCAGTACTCTTTTGTTGCTTCTAATAAGTGAGGCATAACAGTCTTTCTTTTGGGCGAACTAAGTCAATTTTTAAGTTTTGTAAACATAGTCTAGCTAAGCTAAGGTGTTGATCCCGTCTGTATATGGGTAGAATCCTGTCTACCTCTACTGGACCTTGAACCTATTGCAGCGGCTGGTCAAGCATTGTGTCGAGCTTGGGTTAGGGACATGGTCCCTCTACCGGTCCTTGGCACGTCAGCAGAAGCCTGAGACAAGGCGAAGAGGAGGTTGGAGCTTTGGAAAATTAGGTTTGGCAGGGTTTGGAAGATGGGGGATTGGACCCCGAAGCAACGCTACTACCCCAGAAGCAAGCCAAAGCAAGTGTAAACACGTAATTACGTCTTCAACATAAACAAAGCAATTTCAGTTACCTCCCGGATTCTAGATTTCTCTGTAGGGAACAGAGTTAAAGCATGGCAACTGATTGGGACAGCAAGGGTCAATCTCCCACCTGAGCTGCATCAAGGCATAGACCTTGCCCAGCTCACTCACTAGACCCTGCAACGGTGAATTGTGATGTTCAAGATCAACACGGCTGACTACGACTTTGCTAACCCCAATGCCCTCTATCTTGCGAAGCGGGAGGAGGAGAATTGGTGGATGGTGCAATATTTGGATGAAGATTCTGCGGGCCTAGGTACAGGCCGAGACTTAGCGACGGCAATGCTCGATGCTGAGTGTGATGCTTTCGTCCAATATCTAACAACAATGAGCTTCTGACCCTGGTGCATCCTCCAGTGAATCTCCAGTGAATCTGTGAGATGAGAACAAGAGACGACATCTGATAGAACGACCGATAGAACGACAGAACGAAGTTGCGGCTCCAGTATTTGGAGCCGTATTTTTTATAGATTCAAACCCGCAGGGGATGTGAATATCATTGGCAGCGACCACGATGAGCCCTGTAGAGTTTAGGCAAGTGAGGCTTCAGGAATGCTGGCTAGAGAACTGTTAGAGCGTTACAGCAGCGGGGAACGCGATTTTCGAGCCGCTAACCTGAAGGGAGCTGATTTGAGCGGCGTTAACCTCAGCGGTGCTAATCTTTGTGAGGCAAATCTCAAAGCGGCGAACCTGCACAGCGCTAATCTCAGTCACGCCGATCTGAGTTGGGCTGATTTACGCGAGGCCAATCTCACTGATACTGATTTGACCCAAACAAATCTCAGCGGTGCTAAGCTGAATCGTGCTGAATTGGCAGAGGCTCAATTGAAGAGTGCCAGTTTAGCAGGAGCGGATTTAAATTGGGCGAAACTACCCGAAGCACAACTGCAACAGGCTAGCCTGCAAGAAGCAAATTTAACTGATGCAGAGCTAGACGGAGCTAACCTCTCCCAGGCTAATTTGGACGGTGCCAACTTGCGACGAACCAGCTTGAACCATGCTGAATTGCAGCAGGTAGAGCTGAACAATGCTAATTTGCGGCGGGTCAAACTCAATCAGGCTGAATTATCACAGGCTGACTTACGGCAATCGGATTTGACTGAAGCGGATCTGATGGCAGCCAACTTGCAAGAAGCCAACCTCAGCAACAGCAATTTGCGACGAGCGGATCTGCGAGAGGCAGATCTCAAAGCAGCTAATCTCAACAGAGCTAATCTCTGGAGTGCCGATCTTAGGGAGGCCAATCTGCTAGAGGCAGACTTGAGTGAGGCTTACTTGATTGATGCCGACTTCGATGACGCTAATCTACATCGAGCCACAATGCCCGATGGCAGTGTTCACGATTGAGCTTGACAGTAGCTGTACGGGCCTACTTTAGGGAGCAGGTTCTTGTTGAGGTTGAGGGTAGCAAGCCTGAACGTAGGAGCTGAGAGCCTGATCGAAAGCCTCTCGGCTTTCAGGACAGGGATCTTCTAGAAAGCTCTCCAACCACAGACGCACTTCTTTGCGCAGGCTGGCACGGCTCTTTTGCTTCATCAGCCATTGCTCCCGAGTCCTTGCCCTAAGTTGAAGAAAGGCGACCTCCTCAACGTAGGCTTTGAGAGCACTGCTCCTAAGCGGGTCTTTGACGCGAAGTGTGCGCTCTATAAATTGAAGGAGTTGCCAAACCTCTAGCTCTGGGTTAAGAGCATAGGCTGCATCGATCAATGCTTTGACCTGAGGGTCGAGTTTAGTAGGCAGAAGCAAAGCAATTTAGGTAGTGCGGTGTGCTAATTGTGACGTTCGCAGTCAGGGTCCACTAGAGCAGATAGTACTTGATCTGGACCTTGTTGAATACGCTTTTTGGCACTGTTTGGGCCACAAATTCATTTGCCACTGCTACTTTGCAAGTAGTCTTGGCTAGCAAGGTGTCTAGAGATACAGTTTACGGCTCGGGAAACATTTTAATGAAGGACACATTGCTTAGGCAGAGCAGAACTCAGGCAGAGCAGATATGAGGGATAGACCCAGTTATGAAGCCACGTCCTTTTGAGAACTCGAGTGGAGTGCTAGAAAATATCTTCGAAGTTCTCAGAGGACAATTCTGAATTGCCGTTTACTAAAGCAAAAAAACGAGGAACAAGGCTATGCTGCCTGAGCGCCCAATGCGGATTAAAGTCATTAATGGCAATACGTTTGAGCCAATGACGCGCGGCATTGATCAAGCAGCTCAGGCGGCAAAGCTGCCTGGAACTGAAGTGATCACAGTTCAACCCCAAGCCGGCCCTGAATCTATTGAAGGTTTTTACGATGAATATTTAGCCATTCCCGGCATTCTTGAGCAGATTATTCTAGACAATGGCAAGTCTGATGCCTTTGTGATTGCTTGTTGGGGTGATCCGGGTTTAGAAGGGGCCCGAGAGCTCACTACTCGGCCTGTCGTTGGCATTGCCGAAGCCAGTATGTATGTGGCTAATATGCTAGCTGCCCGTTGGGGCGTAGTGACAACCCTACATCGGGTTCGGGACATGGTTGAGAAAACCATTCACAAAACAGGCTTTGGTCACCGCTGTGTTGCAGTGCGCACCACCGAACTCTCAGTTCTCGAAACCGAGCAGGCACGGCAAGCTACGCTCAAGGCGTTGGAAGTTGCTGGACGAGAGGCTATTCAGGATGGTGCTGAGGCTCTTTGTCTAGGGTGTGCTGGCATGAGTGGGCTAGACACCGAACTAGAGCAACGCTTAGGCGTTCCAGTGATCGATTCAGTTGCTGCAGCGATCAAAATGGCTGAATCTCTGGTCGCCCTTCGTAAACAAACGAGCAAGGCGTTAACGTATAAATCACCGGAGACTAAGTTAATCAAGGGCTTCCCCGAACACATGCAAACACGTCGATCTACAGTCGGACTTCACTGAGAGCAAAACCTACTTTCGATGAACATGCTAGTGGAGCAATACCCAGCCAGTTTTGAAACCACGATCATCGGGTGCTGGTAGCGTTCCGTTTCTGTAACCTCAAATACCACAATCAGACCCAACCATTTCTGGCCTGCTTTTAGCTTTGCCAAGCAAGCCTGGATCGGTAATAGTCTCCAAACTTTAGACATGCTGGAGCCGGAGCTCCGTATTGCTAACACAACCACTCTAGCTCCGGCTCAGAAGAAGCAATCAGTTTGTGCCGATATCCCAAGCGACAATCAACGTCAATCTTCTTCCTGGTTATCGATCAGCAGTTGAATGTACTTGCGCCCAACCTTGAGTGTTACCTGATCACCTGGCTCAAGTCCCATCTGACGAGTATGAGCCGCACCAATCATTACCTGTCCATTTTTCTGCACTTTCAGATTGTAGCTAGCGCTGCGTCCTCCGCGACTCTGCCCAGCCACTTTGTCTCTGTCATCAAGGACAATTCCTTCTGCTTCAATCAGTGCCTTGTAGAACTCAATGAGGTTAACCTGTTCGCCTCGGCTGGGAGTCGTTGAAACATAACCACAAGCACGAGCTTTTTCCTTTTTCGATAAGCCTGTGAGGGATTTGACTTTGTCTAACAACTCACGTCCGGTCAACGGTTGAGCGGTTTCAGGCTTGGAGGTTTCTGGTTCTGCTTTCTTTCTAGGCATGTTTCACGTTGTAATAGGTTTGGTGAAATTATTGGAAGTATTGATGACATCATCTCAGAAGAGTTTGCGGCTACCCCAAGAGATGAGCAGGATTGTTGCCAAAGGCCATTCCACAGATTTACTGCTATTAGCTTAATCCAAATTGCCCATGAGCTATGTCTTGGGAATTGATGGAGGAGGCACCAAAACCACTTGCTTCCTGCTAAATGATACAGGTCAATTGTTGGGTCAAGGCATGGCAGGCCCTTCAAATTATCAGACCGTTGGTGCTGAGATAGCTTGCAATTCGATTATTTCGGCAATGCAACAAGCTACACAGCCAATTGTTACACAGTCAATCAGTACTATAGAAATTAAGGCTCTTTGCCTGGGCCTAGCAGGGGTTGGGCGATGGCAAGATGTCCAACTAGCTCATTGTTGGATACAACAATTAGTGATCAATAGTGCGTTGCCACTGCTCTGGTCGCTCCAACCGTCTACAACGGTCATTTGCAATGATTTTGAGATTGCATTGATGGGAGGGCTTGGCCATTCTGTAGGAGTCGTGGTCATCGCCGGTACCGGCTCTGCGATATTTGGGCGCAATCAGCAAGGAATGACGCGGCGAGTTGGAGGTTGGGGTTATCTGTTGGGAGATGAAGGTAGCGCCTATGATATTGCCATTGCTAGTCTGAGGGCGGTCCTTAAATCTGAGGATGGCCGCTTAGGCCCAACCAGCCTTAAAAATCGTCTACTGCAGCACCTAGGCTTAAGCAATTTGGCAGACTTGGTAGAAGTTGTCTATCGCCGAGGCTGGGGAGCCAAGGAGATTGCAGCCCTAGCACCGCTTGTTGATGAGGCAGCAGCTGAAGGGGACAAAATTGCGACAGATATCATCCAAGCAGCGATCAGAGAACTAGCTCTGGCCACTCAGGTTGTTGTCAAAGATCTATTTAGTGAAGCTGCCCGTTGTGAGGTTGTCCTGACTGGCAAGGTTTGGCAAGGACGGGCCAAAATGCAGCAGCAATTTGAAGCTGCGCTGGTTGGATTCACACCCACAATTCAGATCGTGCAGCCACGGCATGCTCCTGCTTATGGAGCAGGATTACTTGCCTTGCAAGCTCTGCACCGTGGAGTACAACCTTCAGGCTAATGCGAAGGATTTAAATTAGTTGCAGATATTAGTTGCAGATACTCAGGTGGCACCTGATCAACCAGCCAAACCCCATTGGCAGAGCAGTAAAACTGAAAGCCGTTTTGGTACATCGCAGCCGCATCGACAGCAAATACTACCGGTTGACCATGCCGCGCGCCTACGGCTTGGGCTGTTACCTTATCCAAGGATAAATGGACGTGATGCCGCGACATTTTATACAGACCCGAACGTAGGATGGGCTTTACTGAACTTGCCCCTGTACCGTGGTAAAGCAGCGCAGGAGGAACTACAGGCTCTAACTGAAAATCTACTGGAATACTATGACCCTGATTGGCTCGGATGAGTGACCTAGTTGCATCAAATGAGAAGCGTTGTTTATCGTCCGTCGCGACTACGTTCTCTAACTCGGAGTACGTAATTGGAAAATGATGCTGTGCACAAGCAGCTAGAAGCTGTTCTACGCTGGCCCAACCCCCCGGGGCTAGGGTAAGGCCGAGGGCCTCAGGCTGATGCCGTAGGTGCTTACTCAGATACCTACTAATTTTGATCAGTCGAGGGTTAGCTGACACTGGACTTGTGATTAATGCATGGACTGGCCATTAGAAAGAGAAACTGCGCTGCAAAGGTTTAGTTCATGCTGGTTCACAAAAGAAGCTGTCTACTACAGGCATGCTACAAAACTGCTACGGACTCGTCAAGGGCTCAATAGGAGTTATGCTCATCCTGTAAGCTCACAGTGCTGCCGTACCATTACTTCTGGTAGTCAAGGCAATCAGGGGTAGTTCGATCCGAAAGCAGGTGCACTCAGTTGTGCTTTCAGCGTCAATCGAGCCCCCTAGAGAGGCCACCAATTTTTGAACTAGAGCGAGACCTAAACCAGTTCCACCATGCTTCCCTGGCTCCTCACAAGGGATACGGTAAAACTGGTCAAAGATACAGCTCAATTCCTGTTGAGAAAGTTGCACACCAGAATTGCTCACACTAAGTTTCGTAACCCCCCCTTCGGTGCAAGCAGCAACAATAATCGTTTCCTCGGGTGGCGTGTACTTGCAAGCATTGTTCAGTAGCTCGGTCAGAATGCGTTCCAAGCCAAAGGAATCCGAGAGTAAAGGAGACAGATTCGGAGACAGATTGAGTTGCAATCTTTGATTTTGGCTTTGTGCCCGTCTGAAAAAAGGTTCCACAACCCGAGGCAACCAATCTTGCAAGTCAATAACGGCATGCTCTAAAGACCGAGTGCCTGCGTTCAGTTCCTGCAAACGCAGCAGATCATTGATTAATTTGATCTCCCGCTCACACTCATTGCTCAAAATCTCAAAATAACGAGCTGCTGGGCCACATTCCACCGTAGGCTTTGCCATCCCTGAGAAAGATTTATATTCTCGATCAATGGTGATTTCCAGCATCTGAAGTGCTGTTTTAATGATGGTAACAGGTGTGCGTAATTCGTGAGAAACTGTGCTCAAAAAATCATTTTTAAGTTGATTAAGTTTTTTTAGTTCTCTAACCTGAATTTGTGCCGTTTCATAAAGTCGAGCTTGGCGAATCGCAATTGCACATTGATTTGCAACCTGTTGAATCAAGCGGGTTTCTTGTTCATCGAAGGTGCAATCTTTTGGCTTAAACAACCACAAATCACCTAGGGTTCCTTGATTATCAAAAATAGGACAAGCCAGTGCAGTCACTTGCTTGTGAGTAGGACTGTAAAAAGTTTTGCAAAATTGCACAAATTGCCCTTGCAATAACTGAGAATAAATCTCAGGGTAATCTGCCATTCTGGTTACCAGCCCCTGAGAGGAGGAAAGTGAGTTTGTATACTGACAGCTAATAGTAGAAGTTGCTTCTATCAGGTTATACAGCCCAGTGTCACAACAATCGACATTAAGCGCCAGCGCTAACTCTCGTACGGCAGTTTGTAGGATCTGGTTCTCATCAAGGCTGTCCCGCACCTTGTCAGTAACCCGTTTTAGGGTTGCTTCAAACTCCAAAGCCTTTTGCAATTGGAGAGTGCGATGCTGTACTTGCTGCTCAAGGCCAGTATTGAGCTGCTGTACCTTTTGATAAAGCTGAGATTGTCGAATTGCGATCGCGACTTGGGTTGCTAACTGTTGAAGCAGATTAACTTCCAGTGGTTGCCACTGACGATTTGTAGCACAATGATGAACAATCAGAAGACCCCAGGGTTCTTCCTCTTGTAAGATGGGCACCACCAAATTGGCTTTAACCTGGAATTTAGCCAGAAAGTCAGGGTAACCAGAATCGAACCTCTCAGCACAAATATTTTTTGTGGCTTGAACCTGATTTTGTCTATGAAGCTGAATACAATTTTGAGGAAAACAAAGACCAGCCACAGTTTGACCGAGTGTGGATGGCCAGGGTTTCTCAACTGACTCCACAACAACTACACCACTTTGCTCTGGCACAAATTGGTAAATAAGCACTCGGTCAACTTGAAGAAATTGACGAACTTCTGCCACAGTTGTATTTAAAACTTCTTCCAGGTTTAAAGAAGAACGAATGCGTTGGGCTACAGTGCCCATAAGTTGTTCTCGCTCAGCTTGCTGGCGTAAATCCTTTGTAGCCCGTCTGGCCTGAGTTAAGCGGCGTACACGTTGGCGAAGAACTGCCCAATGAATGGGTTTGGTAATGTAGTCAGTTGCACCCACCTCGAAGGCTTGGTCCACTGACTCCTGCTCTTCAAGGCTAGTGATCATCAGGACAGGTGTGCCATCGTCATCCGTCAGATTGCGCAGCTTTGAACAGCAGGTGAAGCCGTCCATCACTGGCATCACTGCATCCAACAGCACAATATCTGGCTTGAGACGAGTGAAAGCATCTAAGGCCTGTTCTCCATTGCTAGCCTCAACAACCTGGTATCCTTCCTGTTTAAGTACTTGAACCAAAAGCAGCCGCATAGCGCTGTCGTCGTCTACTACCAGGATCAAGGGCAAATCAGTTTTAGAAATCGTGTTCATCTTCTTAGGGACTTTGATATTCCTTCTGTAAAACTTCTTTGACTTTTTCGTACTCAGCCTCAAGCTGAAATATTTTCTCTAAAGTAGTCTCTAAATTTATGAAAACCGTCTCAGAGCGGCTCATCCGTTCTAGCTCTTTGCAGTATTCTGCTAGCAACGCCGCACCTAGAGTCGCGCTGCTAGCCTTAAGGGTATGGGCAGCCTGCTTGAGCCCTGCTGAATCGCGTTGAGTGATGGCAGTATGCATCCCTTTAATCAGCTCTGGCGCATCCTTGAGATACAGCTTAATCACCCTTGCTAGAACTTCTGAGGCGCCCTGACCCAAAGCCTTCCTTAGCGATTGAATCACCTTAAAGTCAATGCTGACTGGGACCAAAGCCGGTTGCTTTGAGCCTCCAGGTTGAAGCTCAGATTGAGACTCAGGTTTGCCGTGGCTGAGCGATCGAATTAGAGTCTCTACATGAATGGGCTTAGTAATATAATCATCCATGCCTGCTTCCAGACACATTTCACGGTCGCCATACATGGCATTCGCTGTCATCGCAATGATTCGAGGCTGTTCAGCCTCCGGCCATTGAGCCCGAATACAACGTGTTGCGGTTAGACCGTCCATCTCTGGCATCTGCATATCCATCAGCACAACATCGTATTGCTGCTGTTTGAGCAAAGCTAGAGCTTCTAAGCCATTGCCTGCCACATTAGGCTGGTAGCCTAGGCTGTTCAATAGCAGCAAAGCGACTTTTTGATTCACTGCATTGTCTTCAACTAGCAAAATCCGTAAAGGATGATGTCGAGAAAGTTCTGAATTGGGTTGAAGTAGGTCAGCTTGAACCGGCAGGGTAGAAGAAGCTGCTTTGCTTGAAATTTGCCGAAGAACTTTGTAGAGCTGGGAATGTTTGACTGGCTTGGTCAAGAAGGCCGAGAAATTCACCGTCGAATTGGACCCTTCAAACCCCGCTCTGCTGAGAGAGGTCAGCATCACCAAGGGCAGCGTCTGGTAGTCTGGTTGCTGGCGGATTTCTACAGCTAGAGTTAGACCATCCATTTCAGGCATTTGCAGGTCCAAAATAGCAATATCGAACTTATCTTGACGCAAATAGTCAAGGGCTTCTCTACCTGACGCAGCAGCTTGCGCAATCATCCCCCAAGCCTGAGTTTGCAAGGTCAAAATCTGACGACTGGTTCTATTATCGTCCACAATCAACAACCGTTTCTCAGACAACTGCGAGGAGGATTGGGCTGCGTCACTAGGTAATAGCTCCGGCTGAGCCTCAGTGACGATAGTGAAATAAAAGGTGGATCCCACACTATCAGAATCGCTAGAGGGTTGCCAGTCAGGAGGAGGATTGCCTGCGATCTCAGCCCGGCTTTCGGCCCACATTTGCCCACCCATCATGTCACTTAGCTGTTTGCCAATCGCTAATCCCAAACCAGTTCCACCATACTGCCGGGTGGTCGAGGCATCGGCTTGGCTGAAGGATTTGAATAGGCGCCCCATGCGATCTACAGCGATGCCAATACCAGTATCTTTAACCGCAAATTGAAACTTGTATTTTACTGCCGAAAGCGTGCAGTCAGCTTCAGAACTCGGACCCGGCATCAGTTCTGCAGACACGGAGAGAATTACTTCCCCCACCTCTGTAAACTTAATGGCATTGCTAAGCAGGTTTACAAGAATTTGGCGTAGCCGTGTTTCATCCCCGGTGAGTAGGTTAGGAACTTCTAGAGGCACTAAGTAGGCAACCTCGATGCCTTTCTCAGCAGCTTTGAGGGCGATTAGATCTAGTGAATGTTCGATACAGTTTCTGAGGTCGAAAGAACGTCGTTCTAGTTCTAGCCTTCCTGATTCGATTTTTGAGAGATCAAGAATATCATTGATCAAAGCCAACAAAGTGTTGCCACAGTTCTGAACTGTTCCGACAAAATCGCGCTGCCGGGGAGTTAATTCTGTGTCTAAAAGTAAATCCGTCATACCGATAATGCCGTTGATCGGGGTACGGATTTCATGGCTCATGTTCGCCAGAAATTGACTTTTGACTAAGGTTGCAGCTTCCGCAACGGCTTTTGCCCGCTCTAGTTCTTGATTTGCTTGAAACAGTTCTTGAGTTCGTTCAACCAGAGCTAACTGCCCGAAATATTGTTCGGTTACATCGTCCAAGAGCCAAAGGCGACCAGGGACATCGCGAACGCGAGTGGGCGTGCTGGCAATACTCAGCACCTTGGGTTGAGGTTGGCTAAAAATCCAATTCCAGTTGCGAATCTCTGCCTGAGGTTGTGAAAACAATTCAGCTCCTTGCGCTGCAATCGCTTCACGATTATCTGCATTAGTTCGTAGCTGAGCCATCGCTTGAGCCAGCCACAAAGGTTCTACCGCGCCTGGAGGTAGACCTAGTTGTTCTGCAGCTGCTTGATTGAGCCAACCTTGCTCACCACTTTCATCCACAAACACCACGCCTTGATGAATCGTTTCGAGCATGGCTTCGAAGCGAACTTGTAGCTTATCTAGGTTTAAAGTTGTGTGATGGAACTGTAACAGCGCGCGTAACTCGCCCAGCAGTGATTCGATAAACTGCCGTAGGTGTAACGGAATCATCACTTGATGATTCCAGATCAATAAAATCGCACCGGAGGTTGAGCTGCTCAGTTCTGCACCCGCTAGATGCTGGAGTGGCAAGACAGCAAGAGAGCGAACACCTCTCGCCAATAAAGTACGAGCTGCCGTTGGAGCAGTCTTGTAGTTTTCGTAGTAAAGGCAGCGATTCTGCGTCAGAGCTTCTGTAAACAGAGCAGGGGTTGTTAGCTGATCAGGAAACGCAGCTGATGGCAGAGAAACCAGAGCTTCAGCCGTTACCTCATCCAATTGACGTAAAGCGACTGCTACATCGGCACAGGTGAACTTACGCAGTGAGTTCAGCGCATAAGTGATCAGCGTGTCAGGCGTAGTTCCTAAGCTGGTGTTGGTCATCCTGGCTAGGACTGACTGGGAGGCCAAACGCCATTCAATATTCAGCAGTGCTTGGCGAGTGTATGGACTAAAGGCCAATATGCCAGTCAGTTCAACCCACTGCCGTACTGAGCCACCATTTATCCTGTGGAGTTCAATTCCTAAACTGCCAATGCCAAACAGTAGCAACAGGCCTGAAACTGGTGCTGGTAGGAGGACACACAACAACGAAAGTATCAGGGCTAGCAACTCTGCGTTCCAGCCTTCCAGCCAACCTAAGCCAACCAGCAAGAGCACCAGCCCCAGCAAGGCGGGTCTGAACGTTGGCAGGCGATCAGGCCGAGTAGAAAGCAACCATAGGCGGCAGCGAGCTAAACAGCGAGACATGTAGCAACTGCTTGAGTCACAACGTCAGGCGCACTCAGATGAGGTAGGTGACCCTTCGCGTCGATCGGAACGAGTTGACTCTGAGGAATATGGGCGGCGAGGTATTTTCCCACCTCATTGGGCACAGCAATGTCATTGCTGGCTTGCAAGATCACTGTTGGAATCTTCAGCCGTGGCAACTCAGCTCGGTGATCCGACTGAAAGATGACTCGAGCAACGGCTTGGGCAATATCGGGCCGAATCGCAGCAAGCGTATTGGCAAATTCAGTTGCCAATTCTGGTCGCTCGGGGTTTCCCATTGCAATAGGAGCAAAGCCACTAGCCCAAGCATGATAGTTCGCAGACATTGCCGCATAGAGGCTATCTAGATCTGCTTGTTCAAAGCCACCGATGTAGCCAACATCGTTGAGATAGCGAGGAGATGCACTGATGAAAATCAGCAGCTTGAAGTACTGCGGCTCAATCAATGCAGCTAGCAAGCTGACCATGCCACTCACGGAATGCCCAACCAGTGTGCACTGCCTCAGTTTCAACTCAGCACAGAGGTCTAATAGGTCCTCAGCATAGCTGTACAGACTGCTGTAGCGGCGCGGACTATAGGCCGCAAAATCGGACTTGCCAGCACCTACATGATCAAACAAAACAATCCGATATCTGTCTTTGAAGGCTGCAACTTGATGTCGCCAAGCCGTTTGATCTGAGCCAAAGCCGTGAGCAAAGACAATGGTTTGCTCGCCCTGACCTAGAAGCTGTACATTGTTACGTCGCAGGACGGAAGTTGCCATAGTCTAGTCCTTTAGGATAGCAACACACAAAAGAAAGGCCGATATCTTAAGTTTTTTTGAAGTATCCATTACTGCCTTCCTGTTATGAAGCTTTATGACATCGTGAGTGTTCTTTTCAGAAATGCATCAAGGAAAACGGAAGAAAATGGCTCACTCACTTTTCTCAAAAGTGCTGAGACAAAGTAGCTTGGACCGCGAGGAGAAGACCTGAGCGTTGCGACAACTCATGTAACCGGAGCGACTCCACAAGTTCTAGAACAGCGAAACTCCTTTATTCTGCCTTGCCATACCCAAGGAGGCTCACGGTCTTTCAGCTACGGCTGTTGCCTGCCCTCAGCCCTAAGGAATATGGCTAATCAACAGAGTTCCTAGTCAGGAACAAACGAAAAGGTAGACAGTTGATGCTCAGACTGTTTGCATGCTATAGTTTTGATGTCCAGCTGTATGGCTTCAATGACTTGCCGTCTGAATAGCTTCTCGTCTAGACAGCTTTCATTCGAGGCAGTCAGGCTGTACTAGCTCTAATTTCATCAGCCTCTAGGAGGCAAGCCATGTCCAATAACACTTCCAATAACACTGAAGTTGTTACTTTAAGCGCTCAAACCTTCAACCAGGAGGTCCTCGAGAGTTCACAGATTGTGCTGGTTGACTTTTGGGCTCCTTGGTGTGGTCCCTGTCGTTTGGTTGCTCCTATAATCACGGCCTTGGCAGTGGAGTTTGCAGGTCAAGTGAAAGTTGGCAAACTGAACATAGACGAGAACCCAGAGGTTGCCAGTGAGTATGGGATCACAGCTGTGCCAACCCTGATGCTATTCAAAGATGCGCAGGTCGTGGACGAGGTAATTGGTCTGATCCCTCAGCGCATGCTCGCGGACAAGCTAAGCGCTCTACTTGACCAATCCAAATCTAGTCAAGCTGCTTGAGGGGCCTCGCCAGTAGCTTAAGCCAGGATTCAAATCCTCCTAAGACTGTCCTCTGATACAAGAGTCCTCACCACGACTGTGGGGGCTCTTCTGTTTTGCACCTTTTTCTTAGAGCTTCCTGCTCACATGGGCTAGATTGAAGAGTGGCTTACGTAGATTTTACGTAAATGAGTATAAATACGGATGCCTCACTCCAGCGAGGTCAAGGATACTTTCGTCATGACAGTGCAGTAGATTTTACGTAAATCTTGCACATATCCCTTTGTAACGCACTTTAAGGACTACCCCCATGACTGCCCAACTTGCTCATTCGCAGAGAGGCAAGGTTCGCCTCAGTCTCGACGTATCTCCTGAACTCAACGACGTGCTCGAAGAGCTAGCAGCTAGAAGCAATGGGACCAAGAGTGATGTGCTGCGTAAGGCGATTACCTTGATGAAAGTGGCGACGGACGCTCGGGATAAAGGTCTCAAGGTTGGCATTGTTGATGAGAACCAGCATTTGGTAACTGAAATTGTTGGTATCTGAGCCCTGAATTCTTCATCAAATTCTTTAAGGTACGAAGGCTACAACTTCTCACGGTTCTTCCGGTTAACAGTTGTGGAGTCTAGGAAAGCGTAGGGAGAGCCTAGCTTTGGTCCGGGCTCCAGGCCGGTTGCATCGATGACCCTCAACAATGACTATCCGGAGGTCTTAGACCTCAACGAAGTGGCCGATAGGTTAAACCTAAAGGTCGAACTGAGAGGGCCGACAGCCAGTTTGGTCCTCATTAGAATTGCAAGTCGGCTCAGGCTTACTCAGGCAGTCAGGTGGCTGAAGCTTAAAAGGGGCGAGCCGTTGAACTTGGATGAAGAGGCTGACCGCTTGGGCTTCGATGTTGAACTCAATCCCGGAACTCGGACGCCAATGGGGCGTCGTTAGGGTAGACCCAGGCGGCCCAGCCTGTAGGCTTGTTTGATTACAGGCTGGGTTGAACTTGATTTAATTTCGGCTTCAACTGGAACTACCGAATTGGCACAGGCGAACTTCGGTTCGCCTGCTCTGCTAGCCGCACTGCGGCTAGCTCAAAAGCCCTGAGTCCGTCGCTTCTTCTCATTATGAACCTCAGTTCTGAACAGTCCAAGCCAGACCTCCAATCGCCCCCGAGCCCACCAGATATCGATCTCAATGAGGTAGCAAGCGCTCAGAATCTAACCGTTGAGATCAAAAGTGCAGAACACCCATTAGTGATGCAAGCTCGTCTGACCCGAGAAGTTACAGATGCTTGGTTCGGGCGGTTGCGGGAGTTTTTGCTCTTCGTTTCTGTACTAAGCGGCGTCGGTGTGATCATTGGCTTCGTGTGCTTGCCTATCCTCAACAACCCTAAGGCCTCTGCTGATGACAAAAAGTGGGCGACATCGACCTTGACTCTGATTGTCTCCGGCGGGGTGGGTTATCTAACTGGCAAAAACAGCTCGACCAAAGGCGACTAAGAAGGAGATCGAACTCGAGACTCTTGGCTAGTGCAGTAGCCTATTAACAACTCCAGTCTCGACGTTACTCTTACTGATTGGACCAGCCTGAATCAATTGATCACTGAAGTAGCAACTGACTCAGCAAAACATACTTTTGAATCACAATTTTGACCGTGATTCTGCCGCACTTCGGTCACACTTAGGCAGTCGAATGACTTGTCATTTTTGTCTCCACTAACCTACGTATATCTGCTAACTGTTTCTCCTCAGTTCTTCCGTAAATTTCCCTAGCTGAGAGCCTTACAGACGAGGCTCTCAGCTAGGTTATCAAAGTTTAGGGATGGGAATACTACAGATCTAGACCAAGCTGATTCTGCAGTAGTCATATTGCCTGTGGAGCAACCCTACATTATGATACAGCCAAAAAATTCATCTAATAACTCTAGCAGCGCGATTGACAGGAAAGAGCTAGAAACTTTTCGACAAATGGCTGACGATGGTAGCAGCGATTTACTGATAGAACTGATTGAGTGCTACCTCGAAGAGACGCCTAAAATGCTGCAAGCTATTAGGGCTGCCGCAATCAATTCAGATCACATATTATTGAACCGAACAGCTCATTCTTTACGTTCTAGTAGTGGCAGCCTGGGAGCGATTCAACTCTCGCGACTATGCCAAGAGCTAGAAATTATGACCCACTCGGATAACACAACGGGTATATCCGAAGCTGCGGTGTTTTTAACCATCTGCCAACTAGAGACAGAATACGAACGGGTCAAGTTAGCTCTACAGGAAGAATTGCAAGGAGAGCAGCGATGAACGCCTGTCCTCTTTCCAGTAGCTCCCCGTTAGTGCTTATTGTTGATGATGACAAGTTTATGCGGCTTCAACTGAGACGGGGCCTGGAGCAAGAGGGCTATCGAGTGGTAGAGGCAGTTGATGGTGAGCAATGCCTGGCTCTCTACTCACAGCTGCAGCCAAATATCGTTTTGCTCGATGCGCTTATGCCAGTCATGGACGGCTTCACCTGCTGTACCCAGCTCCAAACTGTGAGCGGTAGCGAGCATACCCCCATCTTGATGATTACGGGGCTTGAGGACAAAAAGTCTGTCGATTTGGCCTTCGAGGCCGGGGCTGCTGATTATGTGACTAAACCCATTCATTGGGCTGTGCTACGCCAGCGGGTCCGACGACTGCTTCGACAATCGCAACTCCACCAGCAGTTGCAGGCGGCGAATCATGAACTACAACGGATGGTGACTTCAGATGGCTTGACAGGAGTTGCTAATCGTCGCTATTTTGATGAGATTTTGGAGCGAGAGTGGCAGCGCTTAGCAAGAGAACAGCAGCCGCTGTCACTAGTTTTAGCTGATGTCGATTTTTTTAAAAACTACAACGACACCTACGGACATCAGGCGGGTGATCATTGCTTGAAAGAAGTCGCTAGGGCAATTGCACAAGCTGTTAAACGTCCTGCTGATTTAGTAGCTCGCTATGGTGGTGAGGAGTTTGCAATTGTTCTACCTAATACAGAGGCGCAGGGAGCGGTTCATGTTGCCGAAGAGATTCGCAAGGCTGTTCAATCCCTGCAGCTTAAACACAAGGCTTCTAAAGTCAATGAGTTTGTAACCCTCAGTTTGGGAGTTACTGGCTTGCTGCCTCAACCGAATTCTTCCCCTGAGCTGCTAATTCTTGCCGCAGACCAAGGTCTCTATCAAGCTAAAGCAGAGGGTCGCAATCGAACCATTCTCAGGGCTTCTCCAAGATTGCCTTTAACTCCACTCCCACTGTGGCAAACCCAAATAAATATCTAGAACCAGTGAGGGATTGCCGAATAGTTGCCAGTATCAAGTATCAAGCGATTCAGTGGTGCTGAGTTCTAGATCAAACCGCTTGAGGGTTGAGGCGAATCATTTCCCAAGTTGTGTAAGTGCCAATTGGGCTCCAAAGTACGTAAGGCAGTAGCAACAGCGCAGCCCAACCCGAGAGCGGCCAAACTGACAGAGTTAGAACAACTCCTAGAACAACCCCAATGGCCCCAAGGATAGTTCCTACTGCTAAACTACGTTGCCGTAGCATCACAGGGATATAGGCCACTGTAAAGATCTCAAGCAGTAGATAAAGTCCCATCAGTAGCCAGGTGACGAAACTGCCCGGATCACTTTCCCAAACTTGGGTTGCTGACCAGGCTCCACAGGCAAAGATAAAAGTCCATATAAAAGGAATAGCAGGCTCGAAAGATAACCAATCGGGCCGTTTTAGGTGCGCGAACCACTGCACATCTCGCAATCTAAGCCACACTCCCCCTAGGGCAACTAAGAAGGTGATTGCTCCGATGGTTAGCCCGGATGTGCTCATAAAATTATCCTCAACCTACTAAAAGCGTATTTAAATCAAGTGTTTAGATCCAAATACTCGCAATTGAAAAAGCTGCTTTAATCAGCCTGTAGTTAGATCAGCCAAGCTATGACAGTGAGTGCTTTGTTAGGTCCTCAGCTGCGCAGCTCGATCTGCAAGTTGAGCTGCGCTGAGCTTGAAGAAAACTATTTTCAGTGAGTTGCTTTGGATCCAATGGCTAATCTGCACCACAATTCCACGTGAATGGAACATGTCTAGAGGCCTCTCAGGGCAAGGCCAGCGCGTCCTATTGCTATTCAAGCCCCACCTCAGCCGACAGCTAGGATAGGGGAACCAGACGTTGGCTGCCTGTTGCTCGATGTCTTCTCCCCAAGTTTCCCGTTGTATCAATCCTGAGTGTCGGCAGCCCTTTCCTCGTCCTTGGGAAGACCGCTTCTGTCAAAGTTGCGGTACGACGCTGCGCTTGAACGAGCGCTACGTGCCGCTTCAGCTGTTGGGGGAGGGGGGCTTTGCTCTGACCTACACCGTACTAGATTTACAAGGCCAGACCGAAAGAGTCTTAAAAGTGCTCACCGACTCGGTACCAAAAGCCCTGACCCTGTTTCAGCAGGAAGCCGAAGTCTTGGCTAGCATCCGGCACCGAGGGGTACCCCGGGTTGAGTCAGACGGCTACTTTGTGGTCAAGACACCCTCGCAGTCGCTGCCCTGCCTGGTGATGGAGAAAATTGAAGGGGTGACTCTGCAAACAGTCCTCAAGCGCCATCCTCAGGGTTGTTCACCTGAGCAAATCATCGACTGGCTACTTCAGGCTACCGAGATCCTGGAGGTTCTTCACAGTCGCCATATCGTTCACCGCGACCTCAAACCAGCCAACCTCATGCTGCGCTCACAGGATGGCAGCCTGGTTGTGATCGATTTCGGTGGCGTCAAACAGATTATGCAGACCACATCGGAGCACTCAGCCGAAAACCAGGCCGCATCTACCCGGCTCTACTCCCTCGGCTACAGCCCACCCGAGCAAGTGACTGGCGCTGCTGTACGACCTCAAGCAGACTTTTTTGCTTTGGGACGCACCATGCTGCACTTGCTGACAGGGCGCTTTCCTACTGAGTTAGAAGACGTTGTCACTGGAGGTCTAGACTGGCAGGTCCGGGGAAAATTCGATGCGCCTCTCGTGGACTTGCTAGAAGACATGACTCGGTTGGATGTTCGCCAACGTCCGACTAGTGCCACTGAGATCCGGCAGCGCCTACAACCGCTCCAATTCTTCTTCTCCAAGCCTCAGCCCTCTATCCCCAACCCTCATCCCAGTCCTTCTGCTCCGTTTCCCCTGCCCCAACCTCCCCCAGTTGCGCCTGCAACCAAACCCCCCCGACGCGCCCATGAGTTTCTTGCCCAAGCCAGTCGAGGGCTCCTGAAGGCGGCACGAGTGGTTACGGATACGGGTTGGAGCGTTCTCTTAGGCGGTTTTGGTGGCTTAGCTGGCGGTGCTCTAGGCTGCCTGCTAGCCTATGCCATTCCTGTGGGGCCTCGATTGATCAATGGGGTACTGGCCCTTTTCCAAGGGCAGCTGGGCGATCCAGCGCTGCTGGTCGGGCGTGAGGTCACCCCTTTTCTGTTAGCTGGCATTGCAACGGCCATTGGTTTAACCGAAGCGGGTGGCTTTCAGCAGCGCCGACGCTATCTGCTCTCGGCGCTAACTGGTGGCAGTGGCTACCTACTGGGGCTGCTAGCGCTGCACGGACTTCTAGCCCTGGGCCTGCCGGGTCTTGCCCTACCATCCTTTACCTTTATTGCCAGTCTGCTGTTGGTGCTGGGTCTGGGACTCAAGCGTGATGCGCTCAGTTATGGCGCTCTGGCAGCGGCTGGCACGACAGGGTTCAGTAGCATGCTACTGCTGTTCCCCAGCTTTGCTGGACCGTTTGCCACGGCTGTAGGTCTGTGGCAGTCCCTGCTCCTCCAACCAGATATTTCAGCCCTTCGATTTGAGGAGTTTCTGTCTGTGTGCAGCTTCTTCGCAGTGATGGGCATCGCACTGGGCCTATCCCTATCTCTGGCTCACTATCTATTGCTACCCCTGGCCCGACAACTGAAGTGATCACTTTCTGATTTTCTAGCGCCGAGACTGGCTGAGGTGTCCTAAGCTGTAGGCTGAATTGTCTGTTGAGTAGCTATGAAACTCGCGGCCCGTCTCAGCCAGATTACCCCTTCCCTGACTCTCGCGATCTCGGCTAAGGCCAAAGCTATGAAGGGAGAGGGCATTGAAGTCTGTAGCTTCAGTGCGGGCGAGCCTGACTTTGATACTCCCGAGCACATTAAGGCAGCGGCAGCCAAGGCGTTGGCCGAGGGCAAAACTAAATATGGCCCTGTTGCTGGGCAACCAGAATTGCGAGCCGCAATCGCACAGAAATTGCAGAACGATAACGGCCTCTGCTACGGCCCAGAGCAAGTACTGGTCACCAACGGTGGGAAGCATTCCCTCTACAACCTGATGATGGCGCTGCTGGACCCAGGCGATGAGGTGATCATTCCTGCCCCGTACTGGCTGAGTTATCCAGAAATGGTCAAACTTGCAGATGGCGTGCCAATCATCGTTCAAACCACGCAAGAAACTGGCTACAAAATTACACCGGCTCAACTGCGCAGCAGCATTACTGAGCGTACAAGGCTATTGATCCTCAATTCTCCCTCAAACCCCACGGGTATGGTCTATACACCTGATGAGGTGCGGGCGCTCGCTGAAGTTGTGGTTGAGGCGGGTATTTGGGTTGTTTCTGACGAGATTTACGAGAAAATTCGCTATGACGGCATTGAGCATCTAAGCATTGGAGCAGCTAGCCCTGAAGCCTTCGAACGCACGATTGTCAGCAGTGGTTTCGCTAAAGCCTACTCCATGACCGGCTGGCGGATTGGTTATCTAGCAGCTCCCTTAGCGATTATCAAAGCAACTAGTACACTGCAAGGACACAGCACCTCGAATGTCTGCACATTCGCTCAATATGGGGCAGTTGCTGCGCTTACGAGTTCGCAAGATTGCGTTGAAGAAATGCGTCTCGCCTTTGCTAAACGCCGTGAGGTAATGTATGGGCGGCTGAGCACAATTCCAGGGGTCAAATGCCCGAAACCGGATGGTGCTTTCTACCTGTATCCGGATATCAGTGCAACCGGCCTGACTTCTATGGCTTTTTGCGATGCCCTGCTCGAGGAAAAGCAAGTAGCTGTTATTCCAGGTATTGCTTTTGGCAACGACACCAATATCCGCCTTTCCTACGCCACAGATCTAGACACAATCGAGAAAGGCATGGACCGGTTAGAAGCATTTGTGCATAGCCGAGTCTGAGATATCCCTAGTTGAGCTTGAGAATCGCACAAGTACATGCCTGTTTCTCCTAGAGAAGCAGGCGTCAGAATTTAGACAGCTCTTCTCTAAAGAATAGGAGGTAAGTCAGCTAATGATGCCCGCCCGTCTGTAAATAGGTAGCACTAACTTTCTCAAAGCTGGTAGTTGCCTGGAAAATAGGAGCGAACCCAGAATACAAAACACACCGCCAAGGATCAGTGTGGTAGGCACTCCAATCCTCTCCGCTAAGCTACCCGCTATCAGATTACCAAAGGGCACCATGCCAAGGAATGACATGGTGTACAAGCTCATGACTCGCCCTCGTTTTTCGTCCTCAATAATGGTTTGCAGAACTGTATTGCTAGAGGCGATTTGAAGAATTAAACCAAGGCCAATCACTAGCATCATGATTAAAGAAAGCCAAAGCTCTCTTGAGAGAGCAAAAGCAATTAGCCCTAGACCTAAAATTGCGGGCGAGGAAACAATGATATAGCCTAAGCCAACGACAGTAGCTCGGGAACTCAAATAAACGCCACCCATCAAAGCCCCTAAACCAGAGGCGGCCATCAAGAAACCAAACGTGTTGGGACCACCGTGGAGAATATCTTGAGCAAAAACAGGTACCAAAATCGTGTAGGGCATACCCATTAAGCTAACCAGAGCGAGCAGCAGCAGAATGGCACGAATCGGCGGAAAGCCGAAGGCATAAGTGAAGCCTTCTTTTAACCAGCGCAAGGGTTGGTTGGCTCCCGCTGCACTCTTGGTAGGACGAAGCTTCATTGCCAACAGAGCAGCAATCACAGCAATGTAGCTCACACCATCAATCAGAAAACAAACGCCAGCGCCAACCGTAGCAACCAGCAAACCGGCAATCGCTGGTCCTACCAAACGGGCCCCATTGAAAACCGAAGAGTTGAGAGCAATGGCATTACCCAAATCTTCTTTGTTTTCAACTAAATCTGGCACTAAGGCTTGACGAGCAGGCGCATCAAAAGCATTGATCACACCCTGAAAAACACCTAGGACAATGATGTGCCAGATGTTAATGATTTCAGACAGTGCCAGTGCAGCTAAAGTCAGAGACTGAACCATCGCCAACGCCTGTGTGACAATCAGCATGTGATGGCGATTCCAGCGATCGGCTAAAACACCAGTTATGGGAGTCAACAGGAACGAAGGAATCTGGCTGGCAAAACCAACAATGCCTAGCAATAAAGCTGAATTGGTCAGACGATAAACAAGCCAGATCGTGGCGACCTGAGTAATCCAGGTTCCAATAAGAGAAAGTCCTTGACCTGCAAAAAAAAGACGATAGTTTCTAGAGCTTAGCGCCCGCAGCATCAGACGCAGGCCTTTTTTCTCTTCCTTCCGAGTCACAACCTTACCCTTTGTTTTTTCTGAGCCCAAACTTACAATTGCTACAACAATAATTCCGATTTCTGAGCTTGAGAAACAAGGTTCAAAAATCGGGTTGTAGGAGGATTGAAGCAAGGTTTATGAGGAGGAATTCACATCAAAGCACGAATTGAAAAACAAGCTGATGAGCGACTTGTTCACAGAACTTAGCAATTCGGCAGCGACTTTTGCCCCTATCTTTGGACGCAGCCCTGTGTCTGGACCCAAGAGTTAACTCAGACTGAAAGCAGCCTTACTGCCGCGACCCAGTAAACCAATCCAACGCCTCCCGCGTGATCTCAGGGGGAATCGTATGTGGGCCGTCAAACTCCCGATAGAGCACGTCATAACCCGCACGTTGCACCTGCGGCACGATTCTGCGGCTGCAGCGGTCGATGGGCAGAACTCGATCGCGAGTGCCATGCGAAATATAGAGACGTGGAGTGCCTTGCTGTGAGGCAGGAGTCATAAAACCAGGCGAGAAAGCGATGACATGAGTGAATAGGTCACCGTTGGTGAGGCCGACCGAGAGCGCATAGGAGGCTCCATCAGAGAAACCTTCGATAGCAAGGTGAGTTGGATCGATCGCGTAACGACTAAAGGTCTGTGCCAAGAGCTGGTCGATCGCAGCGATGTCGGGGCCATACTCACCAAACAACACATCCCAAGTCTGGCGACGAGAGGCAGGGGCGAGCAGAATTAGGCCAGCAGCATCGGCCAGATTGAGCAATGGCGCCAAGCCACCGCGAGCATCACCGCCCGCGCCATGTAGCATCAACACAAGGGGGGCAGGTTGCGTTGCTCGATAGCCTTTAGGCACATAGAGTAGAGCGTCACGGCCTGCATCCAGATCTAGCCGTTGCAAACCGAGTGGGGCCGTTCCACTAGGCTGACTGGGCCTTGCTAAGAGACGTCCCTCCGCAGCAGCCTGGTCTCGGTTTTGTTGCTTGGGTTGCTCCCTAGTCATCGCTGTACTCCTACTGCCCTCGGTAATACAGGCGGCTAGAACGGGTGCAGTCAGTCCTCCCAGCCAAAGACTCAGTAGATGTCGCCGAGTCAGCCGTCGACGGATGCTGTGCTGCTTCACCCTAATGTCCTGCGCCTTTCTTCTCTACCTTCAAAAAGTGGCCAGAAGGCTACATCAAGCGCAAGAACTATCCTGGAGCTGTGCTGGGCGATACAAAGTTCGGAACTCGAGCTGATGATAAGACAGGCATTATGGTCCTAGCTCCGAGAAGCGCGCTAGCCTGACAAGGGCAACTCACCCCTTTCGCAATCTATTTGCAACCTAATCGTCCTAAGAGCTGCAATTCACTGAACAGGAGAAGCAACCATGTCGCCGGATGCACTATCACCAGTCCTTAGCCTGGAAGCCCTTAGCTTAACTGGGGTTGGAAGCAGCCCCCTGATCTCCGAAACGATCTCTGAAACTGGTTCTCAAACAAATTCCGCAGCCCTTGGTTCTAGCTTGTTGCTGGCTCCTCTCCAAGTTCTCACGACAGACGCTCAATCCAGTAGTGACCTTGCCACTTTTATCGAAGGCGTGCAGGGGACTCTGACCGTGAGCAATGGCTTGCTGATTAGCGATTTGGATACGCCTGCTGGTCCTCTAGACAGCACCTTCAATCTGTCACAATTGACTAGTGATCTGGCAACTTCTGTGAGCACGTTGCAGGGCACTTTAAACATCAATAACGGGGTGTTAGTCGGCGATTTGAGCACCGAGGATGGCTTGGTGTCTGTCAACTCGGACTTCTCGCAACTGGCCCGCAACTTCATAGTTACAACCCTAGAATCTACCGACGCGACTATCCCCATCACCAATGGGCAGGCCAGCCTTGATCTCCCGACAGCCTTTGGTGATATCGAAGGCACCTTGGACTTTGGCAATGGGCAGTTGGTCAGCAATCTTGACACACCATTCGGCCCGATTCAGGGAACGTTCGATTTTCCTGATGATGCTCAGATTCCCTTCAATCTGCCTCCCAATTTTGGCAATGCAGTTGGAACTCTGGACTTCGCAGCTGGGCAGGTGGTGATCGATTTAGTTCCGCTGTTTCCTGGCAGCGATCTGACTGTCCCTCTGAATTCCCTATCCGGGAATTTAGTACTCAATGATGGGCAAGCCGCCCTCACCGTTAACACGGCGGTTGGTCCGGTTGAAAGCTCCATTAACCTGACTCCTCTAGTCAGTGATTTCGTCGTAGACGCGACTCAAAGCGCGAACGGCACCCTAACCTTTGGTAATGGGCTATTGACCAGCAACCTCAATACCTCGTTTGGCCCTGTCAACGGCACAGTGAATTTGGCGCAATTGGTCAATGATGCGGCTTCAGATGTTCCTGGAGTCTCAGGCACCCTGACTCTCAGTAATGGTGTAGTGGTTAGCAATCTCACCACACCGACAGGCCCTCTGCAAGGCACGCTTGACTTGGGACAACTGGTTAGCGATCTCAATTTGACTGCTCCATCAGCCTAAAATGCGTAACTCGGCTTAACACGGAATCCTGTAAAACTGCTCCTTCTCAAGCTTGGGAAGGAGCAGTTTTTTACTAGATATGCGAAGTCCATTTTTAAGCTTCTCAAAAAGCATTTCTCTTCAACCGAAGGGCGAACCGCTTGATGAACCCATTGCTACTAATTTTGGTGGTGCTGGGGACAAAGGCAATCCCACTTTATCCGACACAATTGACATGCCTGCAGAGCCGGAAATAGAAAAGTATTAGGGGTCCGGCTACTGAGGTCCTAGACAAAGCGAATAGCCAGTTGGTTAGCCCGGTTTACTCTACAGTCTTGGACTGTAATGAGCAGTTGAACTCATTTAATGAACGCGCAGCTAGAGTGGCATCCATCAAAGCCTCCAACTGCTCCAAGTTCATGGCTTGAAATGCGACAGCCACTTCTGTAGAGACATCACCAAAGCGAAATTGAAGCACTTGCAATAAATGACGCTCGGCTCCTTGCTGGTTCCTTCTCGCAGAATCTCTTGATGCCGGGGGACTCATGTAACACAGCTATATCCCACCTCATGATTTGCTGCACAACAGGGGCATCCAGCAAAAAACTAGCAAAGAATGCCAAGAGAATTTGCATGAGGGGCTGTTTATCCCGTCCTAACTTGAGACAAATCAGTTCTTCTATTGGCTTGAGTCGCTACACTTCAGAGCAATGTCCTAACATCGCCCCCGAAGTTCCATCTCAGGAGAAGCTCACGATGCCAGCTTGTACTCATGCCGATTCGATTCAAGGGGTCACGCCTAGTGCTCAGGGTTGTGAGGAATGTCTGGCTATGGGAGACAGATGGGTACATCTCCGGATCTGTCAGAGCTGTGGTCATGTGGGTTGTTGCGATTCGTCGAAGAACAAGCACGCTACGAAACACTTTCGGGCTACGGCTCATCCGATTGTGAAGTCGTTTGAGCGGGGTGAAGACTGGCGCTGGTGCTATGTCGATCAAACATTTGTCTAGCGTTCGTCTAAGGCTTTGCACGTTTGATTCACGGCTAGTTTTGGTTGGTATCAAAACGAGCTGAGCAATCAGAGCAACGGGCACAAGAAATGGAGGCTCTGCTGCAACAGTATCGCGAGCAATTTGGAAATTTGCCCTCAGCAGATAGCTAATTTAATTGGGCTAGGCTCACTCAGGCGGTTCTCAAGGCTGGATTGGGGAGATTCGGTTTCAGTAGCACGAGCTTGCCGTCCTTTTTGAGTTTGAATCGATGGCCACGCCATTCGATCGTGTTGACACTGAAGCTGTAGCACCACAGAGCAAAGCTAATCAGATCGCACAAAGGCACAAGCCACAGAAACTTCTTGGTGACTGGGTCATTGAGACATCTGGCTCCAACAATCCAGGCCATTGCTAGCCGGGTTGTCCATGTTGCACTGAGGGCAACCCATGCCAGCACTGAACCACTAGTCGCTAGCAGTAACAAGAGACTGGCGACTGTTCCATGTGTAAACAGAAGCGCTAAATAGCCCCAAGGCCGAGAAACTCTAGTGCAGAAAGCCCAGCGTATCTGGCGATGAATTAAATCGCTGGGACGCTCGCTTGTAATGAAATGCTCGATCACATAATCAGACAGCACCACCTTATAGCCTGCCTGGGCTGGCAGATTGCCTAGTTGGTAATCATCCGCCAAATAATCGGCAATCGCGACGAAACCGCCCACGGCAACCAGGGCCGACTTGCGAATGGCAATCGTTGGACCCAGCGCAAACTTAATCCCCTCTAGCTGATTCGCAACCAGAACACCCGTCAAATACTCGGTTGAAATCCGAACGGCTTCTAGGGTCGCGACCCATCCCTGAGTCCGGGGACGATATAGGCAGGTGACAACCCCTACTACAGGATTACTTAACGGCTGGATGACTCGCTTGAGATAGTCGGGTCCAACTCGAACATCGCTATCTGCCAGCAGTAGGATGGCATATTTTGCTACGGCCTCTGCATTGGCTAGATTACTGACTTTTAAGTTGGTGCCAATCAGACGATCGCTGACCACGAGCTGCACATCGATTTCGGGGAAATCATTGATGATCTGCTTGACCACTGCCACACTGGGGTCGCCTGGATTATGGACTCCAAAGACAATCTGATACTGCGGATAATCTTGACGACAAAAAGAGGCGAAATTCTCGTAAGTTTCGTTGTCGAGACCACAAATTGGTTTCAGGATCGTAACGGGTGGATGAAAGCCTGAGACCAACTTTTTTGGGCGCGCAGCGAAAGTAATCGCTGCATAAATGCCGTAACAGTAATACCAAATTGCTGATAGGCACCAGATTAGCAGCGGCACATAGTAGGCAGTGTCTTTGGTCAAGGTATTGTAACCAGTCATAGACACACTCATGGTTGATAAAAAGGCATCAGAAATCCTTGTTTGAGAGATGCTTACAGCAAAGAAATGTGGAACTTTTGCAGCAAGCTAACGAGTTCCATTACTGAGCGAGATCAGAAAAACACCGACGCAGATAAAGGCGATACTAACCCAGCGAACAGGTGTGACCTTCTCTTTCAGGATGTACTGAGTTCCCAACATATTGATCGGTTCGGTCAGAGCTGTCGCGGGTAGGACAAAACTGAGATCAGCCCAACTCAGCAGAGAAATAAACATAAAAAAGGCAACCGTCATGCATAGGACTCCTAATCCCAGCTTTGGATTGAAAATAGCCCGACGGGCAAGTCGCAACAGCGCTCGCGGTTGAAGCGTGGAGACTTCGCCCACCTGCTTCATTCCCTGAGTCAGCAGTAAGCTACCGGCACAGTCTGCTAATACCAACACACTCAGAGCAAGCCACGTCCTCAACCCATCACCTCTTCGAAGATCTCTGCCTACGCCGGCGGTTTTCGCTAAAGCCCACTAGTGCTATGCCAATGGTCACCAGCAGGGTGCCAGCCCAGCGGGTTACAGCGACCTGTTCGCCCAAAAACAACCAAGCGGACAACGTGGTCAATACATAACTTGACGCAATCATCGGCAGCACATAGCTCAAATCAAGCCGGGAGACTGCCGCCAAATACAGGAGCAGCGCCGCAATTAAGCAGACAATGCCCAGAATGACCCAAGGATTGGTGAGCACCTGAAAGGCAAAGGGCACGAGCACCAGTGGATTGGCTATATTTTTGACCTCGCCCAACTGCCGGATACCGTGGCTGAGTAAGCTATTGCCTAAAACTTGCAGGACAACCAACAAGGAGAGCGTGATTAGATTAGCCACTCAGCTCTAGACTCCTACGCCTTGGCCTGCCTTTAGGCTTGTCGGTGTGGTGTGCGTGGCCCGAGTGCGGCGCTCCTTGAGATAGGAGAAAAATTCGCCACCCTCGCGCAGGCGTCGCACCAACATTTGCCGGTCGGTGAGCATTTCGCGGACGATGGGCAGGATCGCTTGGGGGCGGAAATAGAACTGGCGATACATGCGCTCCACAGCATCTTCAATCTCGGCGCTGGATAGGTCTGGGTATTGCAGCGTTGAGGTTTGAATCCCAGAACTGGCGATTAGGGCCTGATCGCTAAACCAGCCGTTCGCCTTTGCCTGTTCGTAAAGCTCGGTGCCTGGATAAGGGGCGGCTATCGAAACTTGAATGGTGTGCGGGCTGATCTCGCAGGCGAAGCGAATCGTTTCTTCGATGGTCTCTCGCGTTTCCAGAGGCAAGCCGATGATGAAGGTGCCGTGCACGGTGATGCCCAGCTTCTGGCAGTTCTTCATGAATTCGCGAGCTGCTTCTAAGCGAATGCCCTTCTTGATGCCGTTCAGAACCTCCTGATTGCCGGATTCAAAGCCCACCAACAGCAGGCGCAGGCCATTATCGCGCAATTGTTTGAGTGTGTCGTAGTCGAGGGTGGCACGGGCGTTGCAGCTCCAGGTGAGTTTGAGCCGCTTCATGTGTTTGCTGATCTCGATGGCGCGATGGCGATCAATCGTGAATGTGTCGTCATCGAACATGTACTCGCGCACGCGGTCGCCAAAGATGGCCTTGGCCTCTTCTAATTCGCGTCCGACTACCTCTGGGCTTTTGGTGCGGTACTGATGTCCGCCAATGGTTTGGGGCCACAGACAGAAGGTGCATTTAGCGGGGCAGCCGCGCCCGGTGTAGAAGGAAACGTAAGGATGCAGCAGGTAGCCGATGAAGTATTTGGTGATGTCCAAGTCCCGCGCATAGACGGGCAGGACGCTGGGCATGGCATCCCAGTCGTGTATTAATTCGCGGTCTTCGGTGTGGTGCAGGTTGCCCTGTCGGTCGCGGTAGCTTAAGCCCTTGATCTGGTCCCAGGCTTTGCCTTCTGCTAGTTCTTTGCAGGTGTAGTCGAATTCATGCCGACAGACAAAGTCGATGCTGGGGCTAGCGAGCAGCGTTTGCTCTGGCAGCACTGCCACATGGGCACCAATAAAACCAATTTGGATATCGGGTTGCTGCGCCTTGAGCATTTCAGCGCATTTCACGTCATTGGCTAAGGACGGGGTGCTGGTGTGGATGATGACCAGCTCGTAGTCCCGAGCAATTTTCAAAATGTCTTCGACGGTCTGGTTGTGGGGCGGAGCGTCGATTAGTTTGCTCCCAGGCACTAGTGCGGCGGGTTGGGCCAACCAGGTGGGATACCAGAAAGAGGTGATTTCACGTTTGGCTTGGTACCGTGAGCCAGCACCGCCATCAAACCCATCAAACGAAGGCGGGCTAAGGAATAGAGTTTTTTTCACTGACCTCTCTCTTGGCTGGTACTGCCGAAACTTATAAAAATAGAAAGTCAGTTCAAGGTTGAGAAACTTTGGACTGAAGTTCAGAACTAGTGTCAACAAGACTAGTACAACTATTCTTCAAACTTGTCAAATCATTAATTTAAAGCACCAGAAAAGGATGAGTGGGTCTAGCAGATGCATTGACTGCTTTCTCGGCGGTTCAACAATTGGCTAGATGTCTACGAGAATACTGCGATATCTCTTCATTAAGATATGCAGTCTATGGGGAACTCGTTAATGCTTCCCAGCACTTCAACCGCTCTTATTCTCTCTTCAAGTATCTGTCAGGCCGCTCCACAGAACAGCCGAGACAGCACAATCATCTCGATCATTTGCTCGATGAGCAGAACCTATGTAAGAATAACCCTTACGTCAAACCTTTTGCCACTAACTTCATAGGGACGGCTAAGTTCTTCCAAAGCTTCTGGATCTCGCAAATCACTAGAATTGTAGATTACAAACAATAGTGTCTTTAGAGGCACCCATCGAGAATAAAGAACTAGATCCTGAGAGAAGGCATTGGATATCTTTTTTTGATCATTAGGTCCACGCACGTATTTTAACTCGATAAGAATGCCTAAGTCCTCAATTGAGATATCAGCTCTTCCCGCACGAGTTCCGACAACTTTTTGCAAAGGGTCTTCTTGCACAGAGTATTTTAGATGAGCACGCAACACTGCATGAAGCAAGTCTTGCACATCATATTCATCTTGCACCTGGTACGGAACTTTGTCTTTCCGCTGTCTATTCGCCAGTATTCGGGCTGAATGTGAGATACGCCTACAGACTTTTTCTACAAGCATAGTATCGGCATTGGTCACCGATCCAGTGTTACGGCTAAAGAGTAACTCAAAAGTGTAGTCTTTCCCTTCTACAATTGGCAGCAAACGATAATTAGAGAGGCTTGCAAGCTCTATGCTACTCATGTTCAGTGGATCAAAATAAGCCCGTTTGCGGAAAGCCTTCTGAGGCTGGCTTGTGTGGCTAATTCTAATTTCTACAGACTGGTTTGTAGAGCTAATAACTGTTCCAGCCACTGTAAATAATCTTGACTGAAGCCAGGGTTGTACAATCTGCTGTTGCAGATCTTCGAAACATAAATCGTCGGTAACGACATATGTCTCGCCTCCAAATGGTTTTACGGCACAGTGCCAATACAGAGTTGGATATTCTTCTGCTTCCATCGTCATGTCAGGCGGTGATCCCGCTCTCCTGCTGCAGTGTGCTGAGGTGTTTGCAGCTCATTGCGTAGCCCCTCATCTTCATGAGCACGGACGAAGCCTTCAACGCTCGTTGGCTGACCCAATCCCCGTCTCTTTGCTGCCAGTATAGACGCTGGCTCATGCAGGGCAAGCATTTTAGGACCGTAAAGTACAGGCTTCTTCGCCCGTTAGCAGTCAGTAAGCAGGATGTCGGTCAATTTGAGCCTCATCTAATCCGGAGGGGAACTCTGGCAACTAATGGTTTAAGGCTGCACCGTTCGCGTCGCAGCCCTGCCAGTTAGTGACTCTACTATCGCAAGGAAATCTCATGGGTTATCAGAACATTAGTGCTTCCGTCTCCGACACCGACCGCCAAGAGATGAAAGCCGCCCTTCGGGTCATCGAGAAAAAGCTGGCCTTCCTTATTACCCTCTCGCCCGCAGAACGTCGTGCCCTGCTTAAAATGGGCGACAAAAGCCTTGCCTTTGTCAACAATAGTCTGGCGGCAGGCCAAGACAATCCAGACATCCTCCCCGCTAGCTTTGACCTGGAAGAATTTGAACGCGACTACCAGCTCATCATTGCCCTTTCCGAAGTATTGCGGGGTTTGCGGCAGTTGACCGAACAGGTAGACGACACCCTCATGGCCGTCAGCAGTGAAGCAATGCGCAGCAGCCTAACTGTTTATGACTATGTCAAGACCGCAGCCAAAACTAGACCTGGCCTAAAAGCACTGGCCGAGCAGTTAGGTGAGCGATTCAAAGCTATCCGAGGCCGCACCGCCAAAGCCAAAGACGCAGTTTGAGCTTGAATACCCTTCATCAAGCCCCTGATCCTTCTGTGCGAGGATCAGGGGTTCTTTTTTGAGTTCCGAAATGCTCGAAACACGAGTGCTTAAGCGTAAATACTCGCCCAAGAGGCTCAGGAACTCATTAAAGAGGCTCGGAGCTTCATCAATGAGGATCAAAGGTTCATTAATGAAGCTCTGAGGTTCATTAATGAGGATCAAAGGTTCATTAATGGGGTTCCGAGCTTGATTAAAGAGGCTTGGAAGGTTCATTCACGAGGATCAAAGGCTCTTTAATGAGGTTCTGAGGTTCATTAAAGAGGATCAAAGGCTCTCTAAAAGAAGCTCGGAAGTTCATTCACGAGGTTCTGAGCCTCATTCACGTCCTCCAGCTAACTCCCAACTTTCTCACCAAACACACAGGCGCAGGACGCGAAGCCATGAGCTTAGCCTTGCCGCACCTCCATCTCCGCAGCCAGTTTCTCTCTGTCGCTGGCTGTAACGGCCTGCCGCCTAATCGTTGCTGGCGTGGGCACCATCAGCACCACCGCCGAGCGTGGTCCAGCATGGTAAGCTTCTGCACCAATGGGCGGAGCGCATTTCAGCTCACAGAAATCGTCGGGTGAAGGCAGCGAGGTATCCACAATCCGATGCCAGCGCTCACCCCCGCTCAGCAGCGGCAGTTCAAACTTGAGCGATTGCCAGTGGGCATTGAGAATAATGTGTAGATGCTCCTCCTGCTGAGGATGGCGCAGGCTAAAGGCCACACTGTGAGAATTCGCAGACCAATCCGGTTCCCCCAACTTGACACCGTGCCAGACAATGTGGGGTTCATGACTCCCGTAGGTCACCGTGAGCAGGCTTTCTTGCCGGAAGATCTCTAGCGATTGCGTGAAGCGAATTAGACCCTGCACAAAACGCAGTAGACCAGCCTGTCTTTCGGTAGCGCTCCAATCGAACCAACTCAGTTCATTGCCCTGACAGTAAGTATTATTGTTGCCCAATTGCGTCCGACGTACCTCATCTCCCATCGACAGCATTGGGGTGCCTTGGGAGCAGAGCAAGATCGTGAAGCAGTTCTTGATCTGTCGGAGACGCAACGCATCTATTTCTGGATCATCGGTCGGCCCTTCTACACCGCAATTCCAACTGTGATTGTCGTTGCTGCCATCGCGATTGTCCTCCCGATTCGCCTCATTGTGTTTGACGTTATAGGAGACCAAATCATTCAGCGTAAAACCATCGTGGCAGGTCACAAAGTTAATGCTACGACTCGGTTCGTAATCTAAGCGAGGATACAGATCTGGGCTGCCCAAAATGCGATCGCTTAAGCGCTTAATCGTCCCCGTGTCGCCTTTGATGAAACTGCGCACTTCATCGCGGTAAGGCCCATTCCACTCGGCAAAACGGTCGGCAGTTCCCACAAACCAGCCACCCACCTGATAAAGCCCAGCCGCATCCCAGGCTTCAGCAATCACCTTGGTGCCCGCCAGAATCGGGCTGGTTTCAATCACCCAGAGCACTGGAGGGTTGGGAATAGGGTGGCCCATTTCGTCGCGTGACAAAACCGACGCTAAATCGAAGCGGAATCCATCCACATGCATTTCCGAAACCCAATAGTGCAGGCTGTCCACAATCATGCGCGACGCCATTGGGTGATTGGCTTTTAAGGTATTGCCGCAGCCACTGTAGTTGCTGTAGTAGGTTGGGTCCGGTTCCAGAATGTAATAGGCCTGATTGGCTAGCCCTCGAAATGACAGCGTTGGACCTTTGTGATCGGATTCTGCTGTGTGGTTAAAAACCACATCCAAAATCACTTCAATCCCTGCTCGATGTAGTGCCTTCACCAGGTCACGAAACTCATCCATCGCACCCATTGGCTCAGGACGAGAGCTGTAGCCTTGGTGCGGAGCAAAGAAGCCAATCGTGCTATATCCCCAATAGTTTTTTAGACCCGGCGGCGCGTCTTGTTCATCAAATTCATGGATCGGCAATAGCTCAACTGCGGTGACCCCTAGCTGCTGCAAGTAAGGAATTTTTTCGATCAGGCCAGCATAAGTTCCCCGCTTTTCAGGCGTCACGCCCGAGTTGGGATGGCGGGTAAAGGCGTCAACATGCAATTCGTAAATGACCGTTCTAGCGAGTGGGGTTTGCAGGGGTTGGTCCCCCTCCCAGTCGTAGGTATGCGGGTCGGCAACCACAGCTCGCAAGGCTTGGGCGCAGTTATCCTTGCCCAGCACTTTGGCCGATTCCCGGTCGTAGTTTTCTGAATTAACAATCACCCGTGCGTAGGGATCTAATAGCGCTTTACTAGGGTCGAAGCGCAGCCCACGTTCTGGCGCATAGGCTCCATAGGCACGGTAGGCATAGGTTTGGCCAGCACCAATTCCAGGCACAAATACATGCCAGTAGTAAAAAGTTCGGTTTTTCCGGGGGTCAAATTGAATCGTTTGACTGGGCCGAGGCGAATCTGGCTGGTCAAAAAGCAATAGCTCCAGCCCTGTGCAATTGGAGAAAATTGAGAAGTTCACTCCACCAGCAGCAACAGTTGCCCCGAGCGGAAAGGGCTGACCGGGTAATACCTTGACCGTCATGAATGTTTAAGGCAGAAGAGGTTTAAGGCAAGCAGCGAATGCAATTCCCACCTTAAACCAGCCCATGACCTAATTCACGTTTTGCCCCTAAAAGCTAAGAGGCCCTAAAAGCTGAGGGGCTGTAAAAGCCGAGAGGTCGTAAAAGGAGGCCCTAAAAACTGAGAGCCCCCAAAAGCAAAGAGGCTGTAGCTCTGTTTGGAAAGAACTACAGCCTCTTTGCTTCATCAGATTTGGTTAGATGCTGGGTCAGAATCTTAGATCATGTTTCCCACACTCTAGGGAGACACCTTATCTCTAGCAGGCACAGGCGCTTCTCCAGCCATAGCAGGTTTGTGGTGTCTCTGGTGGAAACGGGCTTCCGCTGTCTTGATCACGATGAATAGGATCGGGACCACAAACAAGCTGAGCACCGTTGCCACAAACATGCCGCCCACAATTGCCGTACCCAGAGATTGACGAGCTGCGGCACCCGCCCCCGTCGCAACCAAGAGTGGGAAAGAACCAATCGCCGTAGAAATTGCCGTCATCAAGATTGGTCGCAACCGCTCCCGAGACGCAGTTACGGCTGCTTTGACAATGCCCAGTCCTTCATCCCGAGCCTGGTTGGCAAACTCCACGATCAGAACGGAATTCTTACTGGCCATCCCGACCAGCATGACAAAACCGATTTGGGTGTAGACATCGTTAGCTGAGCCACGCAGAAGTATCGCAATCAGAGCCCCCAGAATTGCCAGAGGCACAGTGAGCATGATGATGAATGGGTCAATGTAGCTTTCGTATTGCGCAGCCAGGGTCAAGAACACGAAGACAACGCCCAAAGCAAAGATGAATACTGCCTGTCCACCTGCTTCAATTTCTTCAAGCGATAGACCCGACCATTCATACCTGAATCCCTTGGGCAGCGTTTCGCTCGCCACGGCCTCCATTGCAGCGATAGCTTGTCCGGAACTGACGCCTTGGCCCGGGGAACCGTTGATTTCTACATCCCGTAATAGGTTGTAGTGACTGATGATCGAGGGGCCAACTGTTTGCGTAACCTTGACCAGGTTACTAAGAGGAATCATGTCCCCGGTTTGCGAGCGCACATACAGGCTATTGATGTCCTCGGGGTTAGAGCGGAATTGTTGATCTGCCTGGACGTAAACTCGATAGGCCCTTTGGAATTGGTTGAAATCGTTGACGTAAGCGGAGCCGAGGAAGATTTGCAGGGTGTTGAAGATGTCCTCCAAGGAAACCTGCAACGAAGTTGCCTTCGTGCGATCAACCTCTACCGTGATTTGAGGGGTATTGGCGTTAAAGTTAGGTCGCAGGCCAGCTAATTGTGGTTTTTGAGGCGATGGATAGGTATTGGCTCGCCCGAGGAACTTGCCTAGAGTTTCACCGAGTGTGTCAAACCCTAAACCTCTTTCATCTTGAAGGTGAAACTCAAAGCCGCCAAAGTTGCCCAAACCTTGAATGGGTGGAGGCGGAAAGGGAATTACCGCTGCTTCTTTAATTGACAGAAGCTTGGGAAATAGTCCAGAAGGCTGCGGGAAGAAACCACCGATAATAGCTTTTACAGACTGATCGGCACCTCTGCGTTCTTCCCAAGGCTTTAAGGTCGAGAAGATCAAGCCATTATTGGGTGTAGCACCACTGAAACTAAAGCCACCAACCGCAAAGATATTCTGGATTTCTGGCCGCTCTTTTAAGATTGCTTCAGCTTGCTCCAGCACCTCTTCGGTGTAGTTTAGTGAGACCCCCTCAGGACCCTGGACAACCGTAATAAAATAGCCCTGGTCTTCTTCTGGAATGAAGGCCGCTGGCACAATTGTGTATACCCAATAGGTAAGAGCCAGTGACGCAGCAAATAGCACTAGAACAATGCCTTTGCGCCGAGTTAGTTGACTAACAGTCCGACCGTAACTCTGACGGGTTTTGTCAATTCCCCAGTTAATGCCATTGAAAAACCAGTTGTCTGGATTTTGTCCTCGCTTCAGCAAAATAGCCGAGAGAGTGGGGGTCAGGGTCAGGGCATTGAAAGTTGATACGATAACAGAAAAGGCAATGGTAAGAGCAAATTGCTGATAGAGCTGACCGGTTGTACCTGGGAAAAGAGCCACAGGTACAAACACCGTGATCAATACCAGCGAAGTCGCAATGACGGCACCAAATAAGGCGTTCATGGAAGTGAGTGCCGCTTCCAATGGCTTTAGCCCATCCTCCTGAATGCGACGGCTGATGTCTTCCACAATCACGATTGCGTCGTCCACCACCAGACCCGTTGCCAGGGTCAGACCGAATAGGGTCAGAGTATTGATCGAGAAGCCCAGTAGCTTAACAAAGATAAAGGTACCGAGCAAAGAAACTGGGATGGCAACTGAGGTGACCAAAGCCGCTCGCCAGTTCTGTAAGAACATGAAAACAACCAGAACGACCAACCCGATCGCCTGCAACAGGGAGATCAAGACCTCCTCAGCTCCAGCTTCAATGAAGGTAGTTGTATCGAAGGCAACAGCGTAGCGAACACCCGGTGGGAAGTTTGCAGCTAACCGCTGCATTTCTTCCTTGACAACTTTAGCTGTGTCTAAAGCGTTGCTGCCGAATTGTTGGGTAATCCCTAAGCCAATGCCCCGGTGCGTGATTCCGTCTGCTGTAAAGCGCAGGAGAGAACTATAGTTTTCTGCGCCTAGTTCCGCCCGGCCAATATCTTTCAGCTTGACCAGTGTGCCATTTTCGGTCCTTTTAATGACCAGCTCACTGAATTCTTGGGCGTCTCTGAGTCGCCCTTGAGCAGTGACTGAATACTGATATTGCTGCTCAGAATTGACGGGCGGTTGACCAATTTGTCCAGCCCCCACTTGCAGGTTCTGCTGTTGTAGCGCAGCAACAACGTCTTGGGGCGTTAGCTGCCGACCAGCAAGGCGCTCTGGGTCAAGCCAGAGACGCATCGCGTATTTACGTTCACCGAAAATTTGCACCCCACCGACCCCATTGAGGCGTTTGATCGCATCAACAATGTAGAGATCGGCGTAGTTACTGAGATAGGTGTCGTCGTAGGTGTCCTGGCCAGTTTTTTCATTTCGGTCGGAATAAACCCCAATCGCCAGCAAGAAGTTATTGTTGGTTTTTGTGACCTGCACACCGGTCTGAGTCACAGGGCCTGGCAATCGTGATTCAACCGTTGATACTCGGTTCTGAACGTCAACGGCGGCAATGTCTTGGTCGCGCCCTATATCGAAGGTCAGGTTAATGCTGCTGGTGCCATCATTGGCACTGGTGGATTTGATGTATTTCAGACCGTTGATGCCATTCAGTTCCCGCTCCAGAATGTTGGTAACGGTAGACTCCACCACTTCAGCATTGGCACCAATGTAGTTGGAAGTCACGCTCACTTGGGGTGGCGCAATATCAGGGTACTGGGCTATCGGCAGGGTTGGAATACAGGCAATCCCCACCAGGGTGACCATGATCGAGCACACCGTCGCGAAGATGGGGCGCCTGATAAAGAAATCAGAAATGGAGAGAATCATAAGTCAGGTGCCAATTCGTTGATGTTTGGCTGTTGGTCATCGCGCCTAGTGCTAACTGCTATCAGCCAGTCATGGCGGATGACCCGTAATGGTTATTTCGCTTGGGGTGCAGGGGCCTGAGTCTCGCCGACAATTGGCGAACAGTTCTGGAGTTGCAGAATGCCAGAAACCACAATTTGATCCTTAGCGCTTACACCTTCTACAACCTCTTGATCGTTGCCAACAATCTTGCCGAGCTGGATCTCTTTTTGGACGGCCACAGTTTGATTGGGTTCAATCTGAGCTGGAGGACCACCTGCTGCCTGACCGGCGGCCTCACACCCAGAGTTTTGGTATGGCATTGCAACAAAGATGAAATCTTTGCCTGCCAAACGCGAAATCGCTGTAGTCGGTACCAGCACTCCGCGGCTAGTAGCCCAAATCACCCTGGCGCGAGCAAATTGCTCGGTTCGCAACTGACCACCTGGATTATTGAAAGATGCCTTCACCTCAATAGACTGGCTAGCAGGGTCAACGTTGGGCGCGATGAAAAAGATCTGCCCAGTTTGCAAGACTTTGCCCTCGCTATCTAGCAGTTGCACCGGCATGCCTCGCCGTAGGTCAGACGCCCGCTCTAGAGGGATTTGAATTTCAATTTCTAAAGCTTCGTTCTGAGCAACGGTGGCCAGTTGGGTTGACGTACTAACAAAGTCACCCTCTTTCACGGGGATATTGCCGACAACGCCGGTGAAGGGCGCGGTGATCGTGTAGTAATTGAGCTGAGCTGAGCCTGCATTCACAGTGGCCTGAGCCTGTTTAAGGGCCTGTTGATTGCGAACCACAGTGGCTTGTGCCCTGGTGATGGCTGCCTGCTGAGCACGCATTTCTGCTTCAGTCTGCGCTAGGTCGGCCTGGGCCTCTTGCAAGGCATTTAAGCGCTGATCCATAACCTGTTGACTGGTTGCGCCCTCAGTCAGTAGCACCTGAAAGCGCTCATATTCACGCTGAGCAAGCTGCACAGTAGATAGATTGGACTGACGGCGAGCTTCTAGGGACCTGAGCGTGGCTCTGGCAGTGGTGACATCTGCGCGCGCTGTCTGGATATCGGCTGCACTGGTTTCAGCAGCAGCAGCGCTGCTGGCTACAGTAGCCCGTTGCTCAGCCGCGTCAATTTGAAGAATGGGTTCCCCAGCCCGAACGCGAGCGCCTGCTCTCACATAAATGGCTCTGATCTGACCGTCAACTCGGGGTTGTAGGGTTACAGCCTGACGCGAATCAAGCGTGGCGGCATAGTCTGACGTGTCCGAAATCGTGCCGCTCTTCGGGCTAGCCAGCCGAACCTGGGTCGCCGGAGGTGCCATCTGACCGCCCATCATCATAGGCATGATGACGCGGTTGAAGACAATCCAGCCGACTCCTCCCAGAAGGGCCAGCACAATCAACGCGGGTACCAGGAACCGACCGAAACCTCGCTTTGGAGGCCGATGATCGCCAGAAGGTTCTGTCTCGTGAACTAGGTCTAACTTTTCTTCAGGTAAAGACTTGACAGTACGGTCTCGGTTAGTATCTTCAACGTTCATGGTCATACTCTGACTGCTGTTGGCGCGGGCTCTGAATCGTCACTAGTTTCTACTTCGTCAGGGGTTAGACCCGTGTCAAGCCTGGGGTGAGGGCTGCGAGGCACCAATGACTACCACGTCCGACTTGGGAAATACCAAATTGGACGCCCGGTGAACTAGGGTCGTGGCAACGGTGAACAGTAAGAACCCACTGAGAGGATGCAGCACGCTCAGCGCAGGGTGCAGGTGAATTGTGAGGAATTGCAAGCCGAGCAGCACTGTCAAACTACCTGTGAGGATCCGTATTCTTTGAGGAAATGGTCCTAGGAATGCCAATCCTAGTAGGACCGCTGCTAAACCACCGAAGCCACGAACAAGCCAAACATGAACGTTCCACCATTCAGGACCGTAGAACACTGCGAGTCCAACGGTCAAGAGCTGGGCAACCAAGCAAAAGGTGTAGAGCGCGGAAGTTGAGAGAAAAACAATCTTACTCCAACGCCCAGGTAACCGGACGCCATCGGAGCTGAGGTTCGTTGTCACGCTAGGGGTATCCCTCCGGTTGAATCCGTGGAGCGTTGCTAGCAGCTAGTCGCCTCAACAGTTCGTGGAGCGTTTGCTGCTCGTCAGGTGAGAGCGGGGCAAAGAAGTGGTTCGTGACAACCGTGCAAACTTGCTCTGCCTCATCGACGCGCTGTTGTCCTGCGGCCAGCAGCTGTACCTGGAAGGCCCGACGATCCGTTGGATGAGGGGTCCGTACGACCAAGCCTTGCGACTCCAGTCCGTTCAACAGGCTCACCATCGTCGCTTTGTCGATCCGGAGCCAATCGCTGAGCCGAGACTGCACCATCGGACCTTCTGATCTCAGCACCTCTAGAATGGCCAACTGGTCAGGAATGAGGTTCAGGGTGGCTAGTGCCCCTGCAAAGACCTGGTGACCTAGATCCGAGACCCAGTGCAGAACGTAGCCAGTGCAGTGGCTGAGGCACTCGGGGATGGGCTGCCAGTCGATCTCAACCTTCTCAACCTCCTTTTGAAGCTCCTCGGCGACAGCCGGCGAAGGGGCCGAGGAGGCCGAGGGCCGAGCTGACGGTGTTCGACGCTTCATTAATGGCAAAAACGTTTGATAAGAAAACGTTAGCTTGAGAAACGTTTTTCCGTCAATCTATTACGCTCATGCTAATGATTAGTGAAACCGTTGGGTTCAGTACACCTTAGGAACCAAGGTCAAAAAGATTGCTCATAAGCCTACTGTCCTAGCTTTTGTACGGAGTTATAGGCCGGATTTCTTGATTGAGGTCAGTAATACTGCCGTTGAGGTTATTTCTGAGCTTATACCGAGCCGCGTCGCCGGATCTCTTGACTAATCGCATCTAAGTTAGCCCGTAACTGCGATTGGAAAAGATTATAGAAGATGTTTCTTGGCGTTCCTGACTTAGGCTCAGCCTGAATCTGATGCGTAATCAGAACTTGAGTCGCTGGGCCACCGGGATAGGCAGAAACTGGTTGGATCGTCCAACTGCCCTGCAAATTCTGAAGGTCGCCCTCAACGAGTTGGAAGCGGTAGCTGCTCTGAGGGGTCTCAACGATCGATATGCGAATGCGAGAGGTGATTGTGAATAGAGCAACTCGACGCCGGTCAACTTGCTCAACCACTCGCTCGTTGCCCTTAGAAGATAAGACTTGGCTACTGGCAATGTTGGGCAGAAAGCTTGAATAACGGCTGTAGTCTGTGAGTACAGACCAGGCCTGGGCAGGAGTGGTGTTGACTAAAACGCGAGCAACATAACTACCATTTTCACCAGTGATGATTGGTCTTCCCTGGCGTAGGGTGACTCGCTCTTGCAGAGGGAGGGCATCTACTGGGCCATTGAATAAGCTGGACTGAGCAAAGGCAGGTTCAACCATGCCCACTAGCAAGCAGCTGCCACTGAGCAACAATCCTAAAAATACGCGAGCCTGAATCATTTCAGAACCTTTAGGTAACATCAATCCGAATCAAGGAGAGCAACAACCAACAGCAAGGGAAATCAAGGCTTTCTAGTCTCAACGCCTGACCATCACCAAACTAGACTAAAGCTCAACTAAAGAGTTCAACCAAGAACAGCCCAATCCAGGATAGAGTAAGCCTTGGCAGTTGTCGCCTACCTTATTGATCTACCTGAGTTAGTCCCTGTTTCTGGTAGGCAAAAATTAGAAGTTATTGCTTGAGACTACCGTACAGCAAAAGGTCAATAACGCCTGCAATCAACTGTTCTTGATTTAAGGGACCGAGCTGTTTAACGACGTGCAGGGATTCAACGGCTGTTAGGAACATGCCGGCAGTGAAACCAGCCTCTCCTCGTAACTGCTCTTGATATTGACCAAAGAATTGTTCCATAGGTGTGAGCACACAACGTCGGATGGCCTGGTCCACTTGGTCAGCTTTTTCCGGAGCCAGATCTGGCAGATCTGTACGAACTAAGCGGCTGATATTGAGAGGGGGCTGGGTTAAAAGCCAGGTTGCAATTTGCGTTAGGCAGTCTTCTAACCTTGGTGGCCCTGTCGCTATAATTTGCTCCAGAGTTTCCCTACGACGCTCTAAGTGACGGACCATCACTTCAACAAACAAATCCTCCTTTCCACCAGGGACGTGGTAATACAGGGAAGCCTGCTTAATACCAAGCTGCTTGGCAATATCTTTGAGCGTGACGGCAGCATAGCCGCGAGAGGCAAATAACTGCTCGGCTGCTTCAAGGACGAGTTCGCGGGATGATGCCTCACCGGATCGTTGACTCACCCACCTAACTTATATTAGGTAGACGGGTCTGTCAAGGAACTGAGAGACAAGCTCTTGTGTAACCCTCAGACTAAACTCAGAGCTTGCTGCACAAGATGAGCAGAGAGGTTGTAAAGGATAACGGAACGTCCAGCATCTGAGAGCACCCGCCCACTTTCAACCCAATTAGCGGCTTCTAAACTCACCAATAAGCGCTTTATCTCTTCATCTTTAAGACCGGAATCTCGAACGATCAAAGAAGCGGGAAGGTTGGCTTTGTGGCTGTGGCAGTCAGTGTAGTTGGCTAACACCAGCAAAATGAGTTTGAGTGAGGGCATTAGCTTAAGTTGACGGCTGATGTGGTTCCAGAGTTTTAGGTGTTGCTGACAAGGAGATAAGTGAGAGAAAGTCATTGGGGATTTGGGCAAGGGTTAGGGGTATAGAAACTGCGGAGATTGAGGTCTAAATCCAATTGGGCTTTGCGTTGTTGCCAGAGGCGACGAAGATAGGCAATGGCATCAGCCGCGTAGGTAAACCGCTCGATTTTGGTTTTGAGCAGTTGGCCGAATTCTTGTAAGGCTTGGTGCGTTTTGCAGGTACGAATGGCCTGAACGCAGGCTTCGAGCCAATGAATTAAGTTGCGATAGCTGATGAATTGACCACCGCGATCTTTGCGATGAACAAAGAGGACATTGGCCCACTGTTCGAAGCGCAAAATGCAGTCCGGGGGAATGCCTAAGCAGGTGGCAAGAACGAGAGCGAGATTTGAAATTGACGCGGATTGATGGCGTGCAAAAGTTTGCGTATGGGGATGCAAGTTGCGAGAGTATTTCACCGGGCAGGGGGACCCTGCCCCTACCGGGATTTGTGGTTGAAATCAAAAGGTTTGAAATTTCGCGGTCGTGGTTAGGGGCGAGGTTGCCTCGCCCTTACCGGGATACCGCCAAATGATTAGCCACCCTGCTTTTGGTTTCAACGTTGACCATGCAAAGTCGGGGCGGCTAGGAGGGTGTTAAAATCACCCGTTAGCCTCCTGACTGGCCTCGTACCAGTTGAGGGGTTAGCTGCCCAGGAGTTGTCGTAGAACTTCTCGGCAGCGCTAAATTTTTGCAGCTTATTAACCGTGATTGACGATAGGCAAAAGCTCCGCTCAGCGCGATGCAGCCCAGATTAGCAGAGCAACGGGTGTTGTGCAAGCGAGGCAGGGGGAAGGTCTAAATGTGCAGTTATTTAGCCTTGCTATAGATAAGCGGCGCTTAAGCATTGGTTGATTCAACATAAGCGTTCAGTGATTCAGAGTTGACTGAGAAGCTTTCAGAGTCGGCTGAGAGCTTTCCAGAGTTGGCTGAAAAGCTCTCAGGCTATTCTGTTGGGCTTTCAATGAACTTTGAAAAGCTCTCAGGCTATTCTGTTAGGTTTTCAATCAACTCTGAAAGGCTTCCAGGGTCTGCTGTTAGGCTTCCAGAGGATACTGTTAGCCTCTCAGAGCGAGCTGTTAAACTTCCAGAGGAAGCTGCCAGCTTTCCAGGGTAGGCAGAATCAACATAGCCAGGAGAGATGAATGCGCTATCGCTACTACACTGCTGATGTGTTCACGCAGACCATTTTTGGCGGGAACCAGTTAGCTGTCTTTCCTAAAGCCGAAGGACTGAAAACTGAACAAATGCAGCGAGTTGCTAGAGAACTCAATCTCTCCGAAACAGTGTTTGTGTTTCCTGCCCAAGAGTCGACACATACGCGTCGCCTACGCATTTTTACCCCAGGCACAGAGCTGCCATTTGCAGGCCATCCCACTATTGGCTCAGCCTATATCCTCACGACAATTGGTGAAATTCCATTGGACGGCGAGCAAACACAAATTGTCTTTGAAGAAGGTGTTGGACCGGTCAAAGTCCTGGTGCAAGCGACTGGGGGACAGCCGACCTTTGCTCAGCTCTCAGCCGCTCAAATGCCAGAATTTGGACCCGAACCTCCTGCTAGAGCTGAGTTAGCAGCTCTACTATCGCTCCAGGAAGACCAGATTTTGGAAGAGACTTTTACAACTCAGGCAGTGTCTTGTGGGGTGCCGTTTCTGTTTATTCCCCTGCGAGATCGCAAAGCTCTACAGCAAGCCCAACTGGATGTTGCTAAATGGAAAACCTTGCTTGCGTCCTATTGGGCTCCCCATGTCTATATTTTTACGCCTGATCCAGAATTGGAAGGCTCTAATTTTCGGGCACGCATGTTTGCACCGGCAATGGGCATCCAGGAAGATCCCGCTACAGGAGCTGCGGCTACCGCATTTGCAGGTTACTTAGACAGCCAGGAAACTGTAGAAGATGGCACTTTTCGCTGGATTGTTGAGCAAGGCTTCGAGATGGAGCGCCCGAGCATTTTAGAAGTGGAAGCTGACAAACAGCAAGGTAAAATAGTGGCAATTCGAGTGGGTGGAGCCTCAGTTCTCACAGGCGAAGGGCTACTGGAAATCCCCGCAATTGATCATTGAGCCATGCAGTACAATCAGCGCCAAACAGTTTGCTGATCTGGAGTGTAGAGGCCAATTTACAGTCATTTGCAATCATTGCAAAGCAATACAAATAGGCAATTAGATGTTGAGCGACACTGCAATCCCGACTCTTCCCTCTCGGGACTTAGATGAGACCATTGAGTTCTACAGCCAACTTGGCTTTCAGGTCCATTTTGACCCGGCTCCTTTGAATCCTTATGTTATTCTCCGTCGGGGCACAATTGAGCTGCACTTCTTTCAGCTACTTGAGATTGTCCCAGCCGAATCTTACGGCGGCTGCTACCTGCGTGTGTCTGATGTTGATACTCTTTTTTCTGAGTTTTCTGAGCAGTGTCTGCCTATTTTAGGCATTCCTCGCCTGGGAACTATAGAGGGAAAACCTTGGGGCATGCGTGAGTTTTATGTGGTCGATCCCAGTGGCAATCTAATTCGAGTTGGTCAACCCATTTCGTAATCCCATTTCATAACCTATTGCGTAGGACAAGCCGCTGCTGAAGCTTTCTCTACGGATTAACGTCTAGGGCCTGCGCAGAACTTGACCTCCAAAAGATAGACCAACCGTAGCGATATGGTCTGCCATATCTCTACCAATCCTGAATCAATACTGACGAATTTCAGATAAAAAAAGGGGCAGCCTGTTAGAGCTACCCCTTCTTACGCTTCTACAGAAACTGGACGCTATTAATTAGACATTGATCAACTCATTGGAGAGGCGCTTAAACACCAGCCGCTCGTTGCTAACATCAGCGAAGACTGTATCACCATCGTTGAACTCGCCCCGCAGAATCGCCTTGGCAATCTGGGTTTCCAGTTCGCGCTGAATCGCTCGCTTGAGCGGACGAGCTCCATACACCGGGTCGTAGCCAATATCGGCGATCCAATCGAGTGCAGCCTCGGAGAGCTTGAGCGTCATCTTGCGATCTGCTAACCGCTGCGCCAGACGCTGCGCCTGCAAGCGAACAATCTCGCGGAGCTGTGACTTGCGTAAGCCGTGGAAGATGATGATTTCGTCGATACGGTTTAGGAACTCCGGTCGGAAGCTGCTCCGCATCGAATCCATCACCCGGTCGCGCATCAGCTCGTACTTGGTATCATCGCCAGCCAGATCCAGAATGTACTGCGAACCGATGTTGCTGGTCATGATGATCACAGTGTTCTTGAAGTCCACTGTGCGCCCTTGGGCATCAGTAACGCGGCCATCGTCCAGGATTTGCAGCATGACGTTGAACACGTCCGGGTGCGCCTTTTCGATTTCGTCGAACAGAATCACTGAGTAGGGACGACGACGAATCGCTTCGGTCAACTGGCCACCCTCTTCGTAGCCGACGTAGCCAGGAGGGGCACCGATCAGGCGCGAGACGGCATGCTTCTCCATGTACTCCGACATGTCGATCCGCACCATCGCTTCTTCGGTGTCGAATAGGTAAGACGCCAAGGCCTTGGCCAGTTCGGTCTTACCTACACCGGTTGGGCCCAGGAAGATGAAGCTAGCAATCGGGCGGTTGGGATCAGCTAAGCCAGCACGAGAGCGTTGAATCGCATCGGCCACGGCTGTCACCGCTTCTTCCTGACCAATTACCCGTTCATGCAGCACTTCTTCCAGGTGCAGGAGCTTTTCTTTCTCAGACTCCAGGAGTTTGCTAACTGGAATGCCCGTCCACTTCGAGATGATTTCGGTGATGTCTTCCTCAGTCACCTCTTCGCGTAGCAGCGAACGACCACTGGTCTGGTTTTCCATCAGACGAGCTTCGGCCTGCTCCAATTGGCGCTGGAGGTCGGTGAGTTTGCCATACTTCAGCTCAGCGGCTCGGTTGAGGTCATAGTCGCGCTCAGCCTGCTGAATTTCGACGTTGACGCGCTCAGTCTCAGCCTTGATCGTTCGAATCTGATCGATGAGCTGTTTTTCCGACTGCCATTGGGCGCTCAGCGCTGACTGCGACTCTTTAAGATCTGCCAGTTCTTTTTCTAGCTTTTCTAAGCGCTCTCGAGCTGCCGCGTTGCTCTCCTTATTTAGAGACAGACGCTCCATCTCCATTTGCAGGATCTTGCGGTCGATCTCGTCTAGTTCCTCTGGTTTAGAGGTGATTTCCATCTTGAGCCGTGCTGCCGCTTCGTCCATCAAATCGATGGCTTTGTCGGGCAGGAAACGGTCAGAAATGTAACGGGTCGAGAGTGTGGCTGCCGCAACCAAGGCGCTGTCCGAGATTTTGATACCGTGGTGGACTTCGTAGCGTTCCTTAAGGCCCCGCAGAATCGAGATCGTATCTTCGACACTAGGCTGGTCCACATAGACCTGCTGGAAGCGCCGTTCCAAGGCGGCATCTTTTTCGAGGTACTTACGATACTCATCCAGCGTGGTAGCCCCAATGCAACGCAGTTCACCCCGCGCCAACATCGGCTTGAGCAGGTTACCTGCATCCATCGCGCCTTGAGTTGCTCCTGCACCGACGACGGTATGGATCTCGTCAATGAACAGGATGATTTGACCTTGAGAATCGGTCACTTCTTTGAGCACAGCCTTGAGCCGCTCTTCAAACTCACCGCGGTATTTTGCACCCGCAATCAAAGCGCCCATGTCCAAGGCAATCAGCTTGCGATCGCGCAAAGAATCGGGCACATCACCGCTGACAATACGCTGAGCCAGACCTTCCGCAATCGCTGTTTTACCGACACCCGGTTCACCGATCAAAACCGGATTGTTTTTGGTACGCCGCGAGAGAATCTGGATAGTACGCCGAATCTCGTCGTCCCGACCAATGACCGGATCTAGCTTGCCTTCGCGAGCTAGCTGGGTCAGATCGCGACCGTATTTTTCCAGCGATTCGTACTTGCCTTCGGGGTTTTGGTCCGTCACTTTTTGACTACCGCGGATTTGTTCAATCGTAGCCTTTAGCTTGCTCTCGTCTAAGCCAAATTCTTGCAGCATTGGCTTGCCGAAACGATCATCCCGAGCGTAGCCCAGAATCAGGTGTTCAATCGAGATATAGTCATCGCCAAACTGCTTGCGATAGCCTTCTGCCCGATCTAGCAAAGTATCAAGACTGCGCCCCAAATAGACAGAAATATCACTGGCTCCAGAAACTTTAGGTTGACGACTAATAAAGTCGTCGATTCGGTCCCGTAGCTTCTGAATACTGAGCCCTGCTTTGGTAAAAATGGAACTAGCAAGGCCGTCCTGTTCCAACAAAGACTTCAGTAGGTGTTCGCTTTCAATCTGCTGCTGTTGGCTCTGCTTAACAATATCGGGGGTATGGACAATTGCTGCCCAGGCTTTTTCTGTAAATTGGTTTGGGTTAGTGGGTTGCACGTCAGAGTCTCCGTTAGCCTTAAGCCCTAGATCTTGAGTTTCAAACCTAAGGTCAATTACCCCGGAGGTTTTCCCTAGACCAACAGCCAATGCAGAAGCAGCGCTGTGGATATTTTCTGCCAAAGCTGATTCGGGAATGCTGAGAGTCTGAAGCAGCTCCCGCCTAACTAGGGCAATCTATTGCCTCCGAGCCTCTATGACCAAATTATCAGAGTTATCAAGGCTCAGAGTTCGGTTGTTTGTAGCCCAAAAGCGCGATTCCCGTACTCGACCCTCCTAGGTCAGTAAGGGAAGGGTGAATACGGGAATATGGGCAAAAAGCCAAGGAAGACGAGAGCTAGACCAGAATTTAAAAGTTGGGCAAATCTTCGTCGAGGACTTCACCCTGCCCCAGCTCAACTTCTGCCAAGATTTTGCGCTCAGGGCTGAGCTGTTCAACAATCAATTTTTCGTAGCGCACGGGAACTCTGACTAGCCGAGTTTCAGTTTGCTTCCGTACAACGATCTCGCCCACTTTTTGCCTGCCACGCTCAACCACCAAGCGTTCGCCGAGTAGGCGAGTGACCTCTTCGTTCATGGGTAGAGGTGCAGAGGTTTCAGTCCTAGTAACAAACGGTGTTGCGTGAGCATTACCAACCTGAGCAGTGCCAACTTGAGGACTGGCAGCTTGAGCGATACCAACCTGGAAACTCTCTGGTTGGAAACTTTCTGGCTGAAGACTATTAGAGTGAAGCTCAGATCGGCCTAGGGCAACCTCCCCTAAGGGCTGAGGTGCTGAGTTAGATTCCGGATTGATTTGTTCAACAATCAATTTTTCGTAGCGTACCGGAACCTCGACGATGCGAGTTTCAATTTCTTTGCGTACAATGATCTCGCCAGTCTTTCGCTTGCTGCGATTAACTACTAATCGCTCATCTAGCAACCGAATGCTCTCTTCTGCTATGCCTTCCATGCCTACCAGGGGTGTGCTATTAATCGCACTGTTAATTGCTGCTACTTTGTCGATGCACTGAGTCGGATTAGAGCAAGTACAGATGGAGCTAAGGACCACCCCACCTGTACCTTTAACTCAGCTTTGAACTAGCTCACTTCGGGCTAGCACGGGGCTGAACCCAATCACTTAAAGTTGCGATCGAACGGTTCAGCCCCAGCTAAGCTTTGCTCTACTTACAGATTGTCGCCAGTCCGCTCAACAACAGGGTTGCCCTGGGTATCAATGTCGAGCTTTTCGCGGTGGATCTGCTCTTCCGAATCAACCACATCGCGGTCAACTTCTTTTTTGATGCGCACTTCTTCGCGGACGAAGGCTTCCTTGTGGATGTCTGGAGTTTCCTCGTAGACTTCCACGCGAGCTACTTCACCTTCACGGAAATCAGCTTCACCAGGATTGACTACGGTAGAGCCCGTGGGGGTCACACGCTCAATCACAACCCGCTCCTTCTCGACCGGCACTGAAACGCGAGCAGTCTCGGTTTCAACGTGCTTACCAACAGCAACTTCGCCGGTCTTGGCGCGGTGCTTGTTCGCCACTAGACGCTCTTCATAGAGACGAAGCGTTTGGTGGTCACGATCGTTCAGGTTGTACAGATCCGCGTCGTAGTCGTACTTGTAGCTATCGCGGTCGTAATTGGTGTAGTCAGTTTGAGCCGTCGTTGAAGCCCCAGCAAAGTCAGAGTTGGTGTAAGCCGACGTTGCGGTGGGGTCTACAGCGGTGCCGCTGGTTAGCATCGGATCTACCGCTGCGGTGCTAGCGGCCATGGGGGTGCGGTAAACGTTACGCACTTCTTCCTCATGGTCGTAGTCGATCTTCATGTTTTCCTTGAACTCAGGTAAGTTCTCGGCTTGCTCTTTGGTAAAGCCAGTGGCATAAACCCGGTGAGCATTGTAATCAATGCGAGAGCGGCCTACTGGCAGCAATACTTTTTTACCGAAAATCCAGAAGCCCAGGTCAACAATCATGTAGCGAAAACGGCCTTCGTTTTCGTCAAGCAGAACGTCACTGACAGAACCAACCTTCTCGTTGGTGGTTTCTGCATAAACATCTAGACCTTTAACATCAGCCCCATCAAATTGATCGCGATAATTCGGGTCAAAATCCGAGAGTTTTACGAGTGCCATATAAGCTCCGAAGCTCCAAATCAACTTGTTCTTACTAACTTACTCAGTATCGTAGAAAACTTATCGCACTAGACCCTCTTCCCAGGGGCAGAACAGGTATCGAACCACTCTTGATAAGTTCTCTTAAGCTCAGGATCATCAATTATTAATTCAACCCGTACTCTGCCACAACCATGGTCAGAACGGTGAGCAATTGCGTCCAAGAGCAAGCTAGCAGCCTTAGGGGATAAGAATTCACCAATGACGCTGTTATGAGTCTCTGAATTAGCTTCTTCTGAGTTGTTAAGCTCAGCCAGTGTCAGATCAGGAATGCCATCTTCCCCTAAATCTACTGTCGCTAACTGCTTGTGTTCAGGGCTAATTTGCTCAACGATCAGCTTCTCGCGCCGAACAGGCACTTGCACCATCTGGACTTCGATCTGCTTACGAACGACAACTTCACCTAGCTTGCGCTTTTTGGAGTTGACGACTAAGCGCTCCTCCAAAAGACGAACAATCTCTTCAGAGACAATTTCCGACTTAGGTTTTGGCGCTTCTGCGGTTAAAGGCTCTATAACTGGAACTGCTGCATCTGTGGCTTCTAAAGCTGAGGTAGCTGGAGTTTCTAGAAGCGTCGCCTGAATTACTGGTTCGGGTAGCTGCGATTCTGGGGATCGCGGCTCGTTGATCTCCTGAGCGGCTGCTACTACAGTGGTGTCCGCAGCAGGTGTAATTTCTGTTACGTTCTTAGTTTCTGAGTTTCTAGCTTCAGCGCGAACTGTACTAGCCCCTAGTACAGAGGTTGAGTTTGCTGTTGCCCCTGTTTTAAAGCTAACTGTTTTAAGGTTGCCTATTTCTGACCTAGCTATTTCTGGGCTAGCTGTTTCTGGGCTAGCTATTCTCAGGGTGGCTGTTTCTAGGTTAGTTGCCTCTGGAGCAGCAGATTGGGCTGGAGGTTGTGTAGAAACCTGCTCCACCGCCTCGCGAGCCAGTTGAATGGGAATACGAGGCAATTCCAGACGCTCGGCCTTTAATGCATCCAGCCGACTGTATGGCGGAAGATTTTGAATATCTTCCTGGCTCATATTCACCGATAGTGCACGAGTTGAGGATTCAACGTTCTGAATCAAGCGACTAGCTATCAAGAACAGTCGTGAGCCCTGGTGCTGATCTGGCTGGGAGACAATGAGGTTGAGGCGACGGTCAGTATCTAAAGTTAAGTCTCGAACCTCACCCACTAAACGACCCTGGCGGTCCAAAACCGCAAAATTGTGGAGTTTTTGCCTCAATTTTGCCAGAAGAGCAAGAATATTAGCTTCATGCTTCCTGGTTCGTGGGCTCCTGGAAGGTGTTTGGGAGAACATAGATTAAACCAGTTTTGAAGGTACAAGAAACAGAGACATTGCCGTTTTACAGGCTGCTTGCAGCTGTGGTCTGCAAGCACAAAAGCCATAGCCAGCCGATACGGCTGAGGTGTAGGCTAGGCATCTTAATGTATCAAGATCAAGATCAACAGCAAGGGCGCAAAGGGCTAGCATTTGAGTGCTTGCCGCAATCTTGAGGGTTGCAATCGCCTTGCCGAAGAGTTATCTAAAAGGGCTATTTGGTCCAGTCTTCCGGAAAACGGCTCACTTTTCGATCCATTCTTTGCTCTACAACTGAGTTACCCTGAGTTTCAATCCTTCTATCCACAGTTGGATGGCCCTGGGTGTCAATGTCCAATTTCTCGCGGCGAAGGGTTTCTTCGGCTTCGACCGTGTCTTGATATACCTCTTTCTTCAGCCTCACTTCTTCACGAACAAAAGGCTCACGGCGGATACGGGCCGTTTCCTCATAGACTTCAATGCGCGCAACTTCACCATCCACGAAATCATTGTCAGTGGCTTCAAACACAGTGTTGTTAGTTGGGGTAGAACGTTCGATGATCACATGCTCCTTTTCAACTGGTACCGAAACTCGCGCCGTTTCAGTTTCAACATGCTTGCCAATTGCTACTTCACCCGCTTTCTGACGCTTACGGTTGGCAATCAGCCGTTCCTCATACAGTCTAAGCACTTCATGATCGGGGCTATTGAGGTTATACAACCCAGGGTCACTGTGATAGTCATAAGTTTCTCCCCTAGAAAGCGTATCTACTTGAGGAGTGGTAGGTGCTGATTGAGGTAGGGTTTGCGGTGGAATTGCAATTCCATCCTGCCGTTCCTGATAGAGACTGCGTGGAGATGTTGAATAGGCTTGCACTGGTGTGAGCTGGATAGGCTCGCTTGGAATTGGAGCACTTTGAATTGGGCTGGGCTGGATGAAATTATCTTGAACTGAGGTGCTGTGGAGGGTGGTTTCCCGCAGGGGGTTTTCATGAAAGGCACTGCTATCCATCATTGGGACCGGCGATGCATCCATGGGCACCACTGGGCTAATCATGCGCTCAGTAGCGGGCGTTGCAGGAGTTGTGCGATAAACCCCGCGCACTCGTTCTTCGTAGTCGTCGTTGATGCCCTGATGCTCATCAAACTCAGGCAAATCTTCTGCCTGCTTTTTGCTGAGCCCCATCACATAAACTCGGCGTGCATCGTGGTCAATCGCAATGCGGGAGCGGCCTACAGGCACTAAAACTTTCTTGCCAAAAAACCAAAAACCGACATCGACGACGAGGTAGCGAAACCGACCGTTTTCATCGACTAGAACATCATTGACCTTGCCGACCTTTTCCTGGGTATCATCCGAGTAGACATCTAAGCCCTTGATGTCGCCCCCACCAAAAAATTCTCGATAATTGGGGTCAAAATCTTTGAGTTTAAGTAGAGCCATGTTCTAGTCCCTCTGCTTCTGAATCGGCTAATAATATGCCTGTATGCTAAGAAGTCAGGGGCTTGGCTCCATCTTGCCCTGGGCATAACATACATTCTGCTTTGCAGGTCTACCAAAAAAACGGCCTAAAAAACAGAACAAAAAAGCCAGACGTTCTTACGACAGCCTGGCTAGATATTTCTCTCCGAGTTCAAGATTCTGTTAAAGACCCTGTTGGTAACCCACTGATAAAGAGTTAGCTATAGGGACGATTGTCAATCACTTGAGAACGAACGACCCGCTTTTTGTTGCCACTTAGTGTGCCAAAGATAGAGGCTGCTAGACCTAGCAGAGAGCCGAACACAAAAGACCAACCAGTTGTTGCCCCTGCACTCGCAATATTGCGGACTTGGTTAGCACTAGGTGGAGCAGCGGTTTGGGTTGCCTGCTGAGCTGCTTGACCGATGTCGGTACCCGCTTGTTGCACAGTCTGAGCAATCTCGCCTGCGTTATTGGCAACTGCGCCAAAGATGCCGCTTACGCCACCCGACAGTAACCAAGAACCCAAGGCCAACGTGGTTGCCCAGAGGACAATGCCGTTGAGAATTGCTGCACCCCGGCTGAGGGGAAGAGAGCCGCGCCCTACAGTCAGCCCTCCCAAGTACAGAGAAATGAGAAGACTAACTGCTGCCCAAATAGCAACGCCGGTTCCCACTTCGTTAGCATTACTACGAGGTGCACCCGAGGAAGACAGGACGTTTAGTCCAATCGCAGCGCCCAAAGCACTCAGTACGAGCTGGCTACTTAAAGCGACAAATAGACCCGCAATAATTGGGCCCCAACGCACGCGATCATGATCTAAAACTTCACTGCGAACCACCGAACTTTCAACGCCCATTGCCATGGCTGTTTTCCCTCTCCAATTTGGAAGCTTGAGAAAACAATAGTTAAACTTCTATTGCTTCTCCTCCATCACAAGAGAGAAAGTAGAAACTCTACCCACCGTCATAGGGTAGAGATTTAAGTTATTTCAAATTGTTCACAAATAGTTGGGATCAGGGCTACATCAACCTTTAAGCTTCTGCCGCACACTAGCTCACAAAACTCTGCAACTGTAGTATTGGCAGCGTCTTGTCCTATACCGATTCCAACCGTTTGTTCTACGTTAACGAGTCCGAGCCTATCGATCAAGTGCTAGGGAGCTTTAGCAAACATGTCAAACAGAGCGTGAAAGGTCAGGTTGTAGCAGGCCGAGCAGACCAGGCGGTTGTGTAATAGTGGTCGCCCTCCTGCAAGGGCAGTAGAGGAGTTGTGGTTAAACTTTCAGATACTATAGTTTGACCATCAGTATGAACACTCAGAACCAAAAACCAGGCCGGAGGCAGGCACTCCACCTCGTAGATCACTCCTAGATCAGCCGACAGGGACATAGATAGGAGCATCGGCAGCCCTTTAAGAACTTATTCAGTTGCGTTGAAACACTATCACCTCCGATTATGACCAAGCAGCTACGGTTCGCCCAGTGCTTATTGCTGTCCCCAGTGTCATGACTTACTGTCTCGGCCTGCTGACCCAGAGTGGGTTGGTGTTCACCTCTGACAGCCGAACCAATGCTGGGGTGGACAGCGTGGCAACCTACGCTAAGTTGTTCGATTTCAGTCAAGAGGGAGACCGAGTCCTGGTCATTATGACCTCTGGCAACCTATCGTCCTCCCAGTCAGTGATGTCGCTGCTGAAACAGGATCTAGAAGATGCAGGCGCAGAGAACTTGCATAACCTGCCCTCTATGTATGCGGTTGCTCGCTATCTGGGTTCTAAAAATCGGACGATTGCTGAATGGGACCGCCCTAGTCTGGAAAGCTCAAATATCTCTTTCAGCTCGCGGATGATTGTGGGCGGTCAGATCAAGGGGCAAGCTCATGAGTTGTATCTGATTTACACCGAAGGCAACTGCATTCAAGCAACGCCCGAAACGCCATTTCTGCAATTGGGCGAAACCAAATACGGTAAGCCAATCCTAGACCGCGCCTTTCGCTATGAAAGCAGCCTGGAGGATGCGGCCCGTTGCGCCCTTATCTCGATGGATGCCACCATGCGCAGCAACTTGGGTGTGGGTCCGCCGATCGAAATTGTGGCTTACACAGCCGACAGCCTGCGCATCAGCCAACGCTGTCGCTTGGGCGAACAAGATGAGTTTCTGATCAACACTCGTCGCCAGTGGGAGCAGGAGTTGCAAAGATTGGTTGCACTTATGCCACCGGTTCCTTGGGATGGCTGCGGTTGCTGAGGCGATAGCAGCTAAAGCTATTCGCTAAAGCTCTCAAAGCTGGTCTATCTAAAACCGGGGTTACTCATTCATTCAGCTCATCTACCAGCTCATTTATCTTTGTATCTAGAACTTTTGCTTTGGTCTAGAGTTTTTGATCCGGAGCTGCCCTCTATTGAGGCGGTAAAGTTTCTACATCACTGTTGGCATGACTGGTCGTCCAACCGTTTGAACCTTTGAGCGGAGGCAGCAGCCTTGAGGCAACCGAGGAAGCAAGTGGGCCCACTGAGTTGGGGAGGACTGCTGCTGTCATTCCTGTTGAGCAGTTGTGCAGCCTGGACCGAGCCAATTAAGCTTTCCAGTGGTGAGGCGGGCAGCTACAAGGCGCTTGGACAACAAATTAGTCACTCTGCACAAGCGGTTGGCGATCTCCAAGTCCAAGATGCCTACAACTCGCCAGGTTCAAAAACTAATCTAGAGCGTCTGCTCAGGGGCGAAACCGACTTTGCTCTCGTGCAGTTGGATTTAGTCAGGGATGCTATTCGCAAACAGCAACGAGGCCAAAATCAACCAAGCCGAGGCCCGCAACTTCAAACTGTTGCAGTGCTGGCTAACGAGTATGTGCATGTGATTACCCAGGCGAATTCTCGGATTCGCACTGTTGCCGATCTGCAAGGCCAACAAGTTGCCTTGGGTGCGCAAGGAACGGGTATTCGCTTCACTTCTAGCCAACTGTTAACAGCAGCCAATGTCAGCGTCATTGTTGATGAAGCAACTTTGGCAGATGCGTTTAAGAAACTGAAGGCTGGCAAGATTGCCGCTCTAGTTTACGTTGGCAGCTTGGGCACGAGCGGGACGGTAAGGGCAGAGCTAAATACGGGACGCACCTTGCGTTTGGTACCGATCCAGCGCAGTCTGGCTAACTACCTCACAGTTCAAAATTCCGGGTCTTATCAGTCTGTAACCATTCCAGCCGGAGCTTACCGTTCGCTGCCACCACTGCCTCCCACTAATCTACTGACGCTCTCGACGGCGACGGTGCTGGTGACTCGTGCGGATGTAGACCGCGAGAAAGTCAGCCGCATGACTTGGGCGCTGATGTCTACAGCTCAGGAGTATCTACCCTTCTTTGATCCAACTTTGGCAGCTCAAGGGGTTGAGCCACTGCTCCGGGAAGGCTTAGTTTATGTGCATCCTGGTGCGCAGGCGGTGTTCGACTACGGTGACCCAGGCGCAACCTGGTTACGGTACTGGCAGCAGAACCAGGACTTGCAGGCTGGAGCCGTAATTTTAGTGGGCACCAGTGCAATCGGCTTATTCGTGCAATGGCTGCGACGACGACAATCAAGAAAGTTAATCGCTCAGACGTACGACAAGATCAGCCAACTGCAGAACTCACTACAGCACAACCCTCAAGAAGCCCTTGTCGGAGTGGAAGATCTACGTCAAGCGCACTTGCAGCAGTCGCTAGATGGACAAGTTGCAGCTGAAACTTACGAGCAGCTAGAACGTATCACCCGTGCCTTCGAAGGCCAGTGTCGAACTGCCTTGGAGCAACAGCAGCAAGACTGTGCGCAAAACGCTCTACTACTCGTGGATCAATGGCAAAGCATGTTACTTGCCGATCCCAATGTTGCCCTTAAGCAACTGGAATACTTCCAGCAAAGCTACCAAGCTATGTTTTCACAAAAGCGAATAGATCTGCAAACTTATCTGCGCCTTCGGGAGCTGATCCTGATGTCCCTTATGCTCTTGAATCCCAAGCTACCCGCAAGAACAACACCAGCAACCTCGGAGCCAAGCACTGTTGACTGGACCCGATAAATCGCTGGCTAGGTTCCTGATTGGGCTCAATGAGTTTCTGACAGTCAAGCCACCGCCTGGTGCTAAGAACCCTTATTGGTTTAAAACACTTCTCGATAGAACCTCTAGTAGCGTCTGTCTCGCTCGTCAGAGGGGGGCAATGCCTTACGCTGTCCAAATCGACGCTGAATAGTCGCATTCAGCTCTTGACGGGCCAAACTAACGCTGTCTACCACCAGGATCACGATACGGGAGAGCAGAGCAGTCCCCTTGTTCATAGCCTTAGGCTCCTCATGGGTTGCTGAGCTTGCCGGATGCTCAATAGCTCAGTATAAGCATTGTCAGCATTTGCCAACAGGCAAGTCAACAGAGCAGCGGCGTAGCGCTGAATACACTAAAAGGGTTCTTGGGGATCTCGAGGGGGTCTTGAGGTTTTTTAGTGCCGGAAACTTAGGCTGTGAAACTTAGGTATAGAACTCTGTGGGCTTAACTCTCTGACCCTGGTCATCCTCTTTTGAGTGCTCCAGAGTGGCCAGTCGACCCTCCAAAATATTGACTGCTTGCACCAGCCGCCTGAGCAAGTGCTCGGTGCGCTGGTCTGTGTTTTGGCTTTGAGAATACTCCATAGCGGCAATACGGCTTTCAAGCACTGCCAAAGTCTGACTGATTTGGCCCATATGGCCGGTCAGATCGCCCTTCAAAGCTTCCTCCAACGCCTCAATCCGCTGCTCCAGAGCTGGGTCTGCCTTCGGCTCAGCAGGCACTTCATAGCGCTGAGCTGGCTGTGGCGGGGTATATCCCTGGTGATTGTGACCCTGCGATGCCTGGTGCGTCGGCGATTGGTAGGTGGGCGTTTGATGTGTGGGTGCGCGGTGTGCAGCATTGGGCATCTGAGGCTCAATGCCTTGCTGGATTAGCTTGCTTGCCCAATAGCTAAAGCTAACGGCCTCTGCCTCCATGATTGACAGCAGAGCAATAGTCAGGGAGTTGAGCAGTTTGAAATTAACCTGCATGTCGTTACCCATTGCCTTGTCCCCAGTGCGTCACCCCAAATCTAGGCTGGGTGCTGGATTCCAGCCTCTACCTACTGGTTGACTCTGACCACAGGAGCCATTAAGAGTCTATTAAATAAAGGTTTATCAAACGTGGCTTAATGGCACATTAGGCACAAACAACTTGAGGCGAGATCATCTCGCCTCAAGTCACTTTTATCAACATACAGAGCACAGGTCACAAACATTTAAGCTCTCTAGAGATTCTAGAGAGCTTAATGGATAACCCTAAGCAGCAACAAAGCTGCCCGCACCCAAGGTACTGACTTGGACGCCGACCAGCGTTGCCAACAACTCATCGTCGCTGGCGATGCTGAGTTGCGTGTTGCCGTTGCGTTGCGTCAGGGTGAGATCGCCGAAGGTCAGGCCATCTACCAAGCTCAAGACATCCTTGTTGACTTTGAAATCGCCGATGATATCGGAGCCGTCACCTTGGCGCAGCACAAATTGGTCGCGCCCTTCGCCGCCGCTGAGCGTGTCATCGCCCTCGCCGCCATCGAGCAGGTCATCGCCTTTGAAGCCAATCAGCTGGTCGTCTCCGGCATTACCGTAGAGCGAGTCGTCACCGCCTTTGCCGTTCAGCCGGTCGTTGCCGTTGCCGCCGTAGAGCACGTCGTCTCCAGCATTGCCTTGAGCCGCGTCGTCACCGTCGCCTGCGAGGATTAGATCGTCCCCGTCTCCGGTCCGAATCGTGTCATTGCCTGCACGACCGTAGAAGATCTCGTTGCCGTCCCCACCGATTAAGGTGTTGCGGCCATCCGTGCCATCAATAACCGTGGCATCCTCTGACGCTGCGACGACATCTAGGAATACAGCCGAGGGCACACCCCAATTGCCATCACCATCCTGGCTCTCGACAAAGATTGTGTGGCGACCAAGGGCCAGGCTAGAGGTATCGATCGAAGCTTGCAGACCTTCGACTGAAGTGTTGAAGTTGCCATCTGCAGCCCGCAAAGAGTAGAGCTGCGTGCCTGGGATCCAGGAGGGTGCATCGATGCTGTAGCGAGCGGCAGCGATGTCCTGGGAGGGTGGCAGTTCAGTCCCTTCCTCTAGGCCCTCGTTGTTGCTGTCTGCATAGCGAGTGTCATCGCCAGTGGCTGATAGCACGACGGGCACTGTGCCCGCTGCAACCTGTCCCAGGTCGGTGGCAACGCCTACTGACTCTGGACCATCTGCGGTTTGGTAGGGGCGATAGGCCGATTTGGCGGCGTAAAGCAGAGCGGGGATAATCTGCGGTGCAATCGACTCCTCGAAGTACTCACTGGGTTCAAAGAAGTCAGTCCCCAATTCCCAGGTGTAGCTGGGGACGCCAAAAGTGCCGTAGGCCCAATCGTCTGTCGTCCCGTCAGTGGGATAGAGACCAATGGATTGATAAATATCGTAGGGCGTGCCGTTGCTGGCTGTGTAGTAGCCGAACTTGAGGCCCAAATTGCGCAGTCCTTCCCGGTTAGGAGCAGGATCATACGTAGAACCCCAGGGATAGAGAACTGTATTGCCGTAGCTGTGCAGGTCAATGAACAGGCCAGAGGCATTCTCATCGGCTGGGGTGGTTTGGCTTGCGCCTTGCCGGCCTGGGAACAGGGTTCCAACAAAGTCTTCAACCGCTTTGGTCTCCGGCTCTGAGGCTGGCGAGGCACCTCGGTAAGTTAGATCTGCTGGATCGCCACTGGAACCGCCCGGAACTGTGCCCCATCGAAAGTCGTGGTTGCGATTGAGGTCAACGCCGTAGTCGGGGAAGGGAGCTGGATCCACGCCAGGGGGGACCTTAGGGTTAGTGTTTTTGCGCCAGGAGTAACCCTGCTCTGCAAACTTACGGCCGTCTGGGTTAACGACTGGGTTGAGGTCGAGCTGGAAGTAGTCGAGGATCCAGGTGATATCGGCGTTTTTGCCATAGTTAGTCACCAAATATTCGGCAAAGCGAGTCAGCACCTCATTGGTGGAGTACTCGCGAGCGTGAATACCGGCCTCGACATACAGGACTGGCTTGTCGCCCGGCACCGTGACGTTCTTGTTGGTCAGTTCCAGAACTCGCAGGTCATAACCTGGATCGCCGCCTGGTGTAATTTTGTCGTAGCTGTCGCCAATATCGATCCAGCTCGCAATATTGGGATTCGCTGAGGCCAGCTGAGAGAGATCCCGGTAGGTTTGTTCGACTGTGCGGTAACTGGTGAAGCCAGGAATGACATTCTCTGTAATTTCAACTGGAACGTCATTAACGATTAGGCCGTTGTAATCGCTGTCTTCGCTGCTAACCGTGACCTCTACTGAACTGGTCTGCTCATTGCCCTCTTCAATGTCATCAGCCACAGCTGTGACCGTACGGGCTTGAGGAATCAGCCAATTGTCAGGGGTGAAGGTAATTGGGGCGATGGCCTGTAATTGGCTTCTGTCAGCATTGAAAGTGAGGGTGACATCCGAAGTTGGCCTGCTGTTGAGGCTGAATTGAAAGCTTAGGGGGTCCGAAACGTTATCTTCGCTAACGCCAACTAGACTGGTCGGTGCCACAACACCAATAGGCAGAGCATCAACTACTTTGACATTGTCAATGGCCCACAGATATGACCAATTGCCATCAAAGCGAAAGCGGATCTGAGCATCTTGGACACCCGCTAGAGTGTTAGTCAGGTCTAGCGTTTGAGTGTTGATGTCAAAGCTACCGGTGTTGGAAGAATAAACTTCCTGCCAGGTTGAGCCGTTGTAAGCTTCAACTATCGCCTCACTAGCATTCTCACCCGTCGAAAAACCGCCGTAGAACTGGTCAAAGGTGAGAAAAACCCCCGAGGCTGTTGAGGCATTGAAGACCGGAGATTCAAAGGCAATATTCTCTGGAACATTGTCGTCTGAGAGCTTGTCACTGTCGTAAACCGCAACGGGATTGTCAAAATTGGGATTGTAAGGCTCACTGATCTCTGCGCGATTGCCCGGATTATCGAATCGCCAAACATCCGTTGCCGGGTTGCCTTCCAGCACCTCCGTTGTCCAACCCGGAGGAGGGGTGCTGCCGCTGGCATCTGAAAAATCTTCATCGATAAAGACGGTAGTGTCTTCTAGATCCGAAGTTGACATAGTGATACAGGGCCTAGATGGTGAGACATAGAAATATCAGGCTGACTATCACAGGTTCAAAAACCTGGAATAGCCGCCAGCTGCACACTGAAAAATCAGGCACTCACCAATAGAGCCCTCGCTGAGGTGTTGCTCGGCATTGGGGGGAAGCAATGCTGAGCGATGCAATGCTGAGCGATGCTATGAAATAACCCTAGCTAAACCACAAACAGATAGCAATGTAAGTCTTGAGAAACTTATTAAGAGCTTAACCAAAACCTGCCTTGGCAAGCTTTTTTATGACTGACCCATTAAACCATTGATCTAACAATCTAGCGGGTCAACCCAGGTTTCTCAAAAGCCAACCAGACCATTTGAGGGCTTATACCTACCCCTTTCAAGCAGAGAGACAATTGGACACTTCAAGCAGCTTAACCGAAACAGAAGTAAGTTTGCACCCAGACGAACTTAACAGTGCGATTCTCTTCATTTTGAATCATTCGCTACACTTGGGATCGCAAATCTCGATATGGAGAGAAAGAATAGATCTTACAAAGTCTTAAGTTTTTAGAGCCAATGACAATGCCAACGGTAAGGCCAGCTTTAGAGCCAGATTTAAAGCTGATCTTTAGGGCTCCACTTAAGGAACTAGCTTTGAGATAATGGTGTCTAACTTTAAAAGGTTTCATCTGATTGCATTTAGTTGCTGAGTTCAAATTCAAATTGGTTTTAAATGGCAAGAAATGATATCAAGCTTTTCTAAAAATGCAATAGCTTTGCTGCTTTTGGTCGGTATTCCACTTGTGAGCTTCACCGGCCAAGCCCAACCCCTGAGCCCTGTGGCAACGCCCAGAGATTCACGCCAAAACTTGCCTCGAAATTTGCCCAGAGACTATTACTATGAGCAACTCTCCTCATCTGGTAGACCCAGTGGGCAGTATTTGCTGTTTCGGAGACTAGGGCGCACGGTGATCGGTCTAGAGGGACGTCGCCAGTCCGAGCCAGCCTGTTTTCGAGGCTTCTTCAATCAAGGTCAGATTGAGAACGTTACGCGCGTCTCTCCTCCCTATCGCACCTCCAGTCGTTGGCAGTCTCTACGTGGTCTGGTCTACGACCTGAATCATTATCAAGCAACAGAACACAGGCTCAGCGACACTGAAAACGCGGCACTGGTGAGATGCATTCAGGCTTTCTCGCGCTGATTTGGGCTGATTAGCGTTTCTTGATTTGGCTTGAAAAGCAAGAGGCGAGAAAAGCAAGATTCAAAGTTAGCCCAGCCTGACCAGCAGCTCAGGCTCGGTAAACTTGACGGGTCATCGTTTCGTCAAGGTCACACGTAGCCGTGTCCAGCACCAGTTCACCACCTCGAATCCCCAAAACCCGGTCGCTGTACTGTTTTGCCAGGTCTACCTGATGCAAATTGCACAGGACCGTCAGCCCCTCTTGGTCGCAGAGCGAACGCAGCAAACTGAGAACGCGATGGGCAGAATCTGGATCCAAACTGGCGACAGGCTCATCTGCTAGCAGCAGCTTTGCGCGTTGAGTCAGAGCACGGGCAATCGCCACCCGCTGTTGTTGCCCACCCGAAAGGTGTTGCGCCGGTTGAAAGGCGACCTCCAGCAGCTGCACACGCTCCAGAGCAGCCAGTGCCTCGCGCAGCAGACTGGGGGGAAATTGACTCAGCAAACAGCGCCAGAGGGGGAGTTCCTGCAAGCGTCCAGCCAGGCAATTTTCGAGGGCGCTGCGACGACGCACTAGATTAAACTGCTGGGCTACTAGCGCGATTTGCCGTCGAGCTTGACCCAATTGCTGGCGAGAACAACAGGTCAGGTCTTGCGCCTGAAACCAGACTTGACCGCTATCCGGGGGCAAAAGCTGGAGAATGCAGCGCAGCAGGGTTGATTTGCCCGCGCCACTCGGTCCTAAAACGGCAGTAAACGAGCGAGGCTGAAGCGCAAAGCTCACGTCCCGCAAGGCCACAGCGCCTTTCGCATAGGTTTTGGATAAATTCTCGACCACCAGCATGTTGTACGCCTTGCTAAGTTGCCTGGCTGAGACGCTGGCGCAACCAGGCACTCAATGCGTCAATGGTGCTCACCATGACACCAATCAGCAGCAGAATTGTGGTCAGCCGGGGAAAGTCGAGCAACTTCAGGCTAACCAGGAGCTCATAGCCAATGCCGCCAGCCCCCACGATACCTAGAATCACCGAAGAACGGACATTAAACTCCCACAGGTACAGACTGATGCCAGTCAGTCCGGGCAACGCTTCTGGCCAAACAGCAAAGGCAAAGCTGCGTACCCGGTCGGCTCCTGTAGCAGCCACCGCTTCGATCGGTTCGTTGGGCAGGCTCTCTAGAACTTCCGCATAGAGCTTTGCCATCGAGCCTGTGGTGTGACAAGCCACCCCCAGCACACCTGCAAACGGCCCCAAGCCCACCACCGAAACAAAAATCAGCGCAAAGATCGCCGTATCGATGCCGCGCAGCAGATTGAGCAAGCCGCGCAGTAGCGTCGCCAGAGCCGGTGATGGCGTCGTATTTCGGGCCACTACCAGAGCTAGCGGCAGCGCCAAGACTGCTGCTGCCACCGTCCCCACAATGGCAATCGCCAGAGTCTCCCAGGTCGCCACCAAAAACGTTGGCAGTTCTGACAGATCAGGTGGCCATAGGCGCACCAGCCAATTTCCCAAGCGGGGCAAGCCAGACCACAGGGTCTGAGGATCAACCTGAGCCTGACGCAGACTGGCAACCAGAACAGCTACTGCCAGTAAGCCCCAGAAGCCCCCTCGCAAGGTTTTTCCCAAATTGCCGCGCCGACGCTGCTCAGCCCGTAGCAGTGCTTCTAAATTCGGTGGTTCTTGGAGGGTTCTCACTTGAGTTTGCCAACCGCTTTACCTGCGGCCTCAATCGGCGCGTAGTTGCTGCCATCGGAAGTAACAAAGCCAGTGTAGTTCTCCGGCAAGAGCGTCTTCGCCTGCTCAGGTGACAGATTCACCAGGGCATTCTGCAAAGCTGTGATCAGCTCGGGAGGTAGGCCACCGCGCACAGCAACCGGATCATTGGGCAATGGTTGAGACTGCCAGATGATCTTGAGCTTGGACTTGTCAATGCGGCCCTCACTGATCAAAACGTCCAGGTTCCGGTCGTAATCAGAGGCGATATCGGTCTGATTGCTGAGCACAGAGATAGCTTGCGCCGCGTGGCTGGCTCCTTCGTTGTAGTCGAAGACCGTCTTCGGGTCCAGGTTGCGCCGCTTGAATTCATCCTGGGGAACTAACCAGCCCGACGTGGAGCCGACATCGGCAAGACTCAGCTTGAGCTTGGGGCCTTGCTGACTTTGAGCAATGGCCTCATCCAGGGTGTTGAACGGCGCATCGGCCCGAGCCATTAACACCGAGTAGTAGACTGGCTTGTCCTTATACTTCACCGTAGCGATTGCTTGAATGGAGGGATCGGCGTGGTGAGACAGCACATAACCCCACGGTCCTAGCCAAGCTGCATCCAGCGTGCCGGAGCGCAGAGCCTCCGAAATGCCCACCCAATCCTCAGCAACAGTAATTTGGGCAGGTAGGTTGACTGATTTTGCCAGTTCCTGAAAAAACGGCTCAAACTGCTTGCGGTTCTCACCTGGCGTGGGGAAATAGGGACCGACACCAAACTTTAGTTGGCTTAGCTGAGCGACTGGTGCTGCGGAACTGGTGGGTGTTTGCTGCGCCTGCGGCTGACTGCTACAGGCCACGATCAAGGTCAGAACCAGCATCCCTAGCAAAACTTCGCGTAACCGGTTGCCCAGTCTCTGAAACAGTCCTTGAAGCAGCCCCTGAAGCACCCGCCGATCCAGCATCTCCATCCACCCTCATAACTCTGACTTTGTTTCAGCAACACCCTGCTCTACAAGCCCAGGCAAACACAGGGATTGCTGAAGCACTCATGAGTTTACCTTGAGGCTTCGATATATGTAGATATCTCAATATGAGTAGCTTGGTTGAACCTGCACACCGACCTTTTCCTCGATGCATCACAGAGAAATCACAAGAGACACAGCCTGAGGGGGTGCCTCAAGGAGCTTCAGCTGGAAAAAGCTGGTCAATCGCTTGGAGCGTTTGAGCGGAGAGTTGCTTGCCCACCGCACCAACGTTCTCGTCAATTTGAGCAGGCTTGCTCGCCCCGATAATCACACTGCTTAACTCTGGTTGCCGTAAACACCAGGCCAGAGCCAACTGCGACAAGCTCAAGCCCTCCTCCTGCGCTAGGGGCACTAACTTCTGCACTCTAGTGAGTTGGTCTTGATCCAGTTCGCCCTGATTTAGGAAAACATTCTGTCTGGGATCAGCGGCCCGAGAGCCTTCGGGTGGTGGGCTACCTGGCTTGTACTTGCCGGTGAGCAAGCCCTGAGCTAGGGGCGAGAAGTTGATGATGCCAATCCCTTCGCGGCGGCAGAGCGGCAGTACCTCTTTTTCGATCTGCCGTTGCAGCAGGTTGTAGCGGGGCTGGTTAGAGACCAGAGGCGACAGTCTAGCTAGATGAACGAGATCGGCAGCATGAGCTAACTGTCCCGCACTCCACTCAGAGACATCGTAATAGAGAATTTTGCCTTGCTGAACCAGATGATCGAAGGCCATTAGGGTTTCCGCTAGGGGCACGCTTGGGTCATAGCGGTGAGCTTGGTAGAGGTCAATGTAATCGAGTCCCAAGCGCTTCAAGCTGGCATCGCATTGCTCCAGGATGTGTTTGCGCGATAAGCCTCGATCATTAGGCCCTTGGCCCATTGGGAAATACACCTTAGTGGCTAGAACGTAGGAGTCGCGGGAATATTGCCCCAGCACCTTACCGACTAACTCTTCAGCCTTACCCTGGGCATAAACATTGGCGGTGTCAAAAAAGTTGATCCCCAAGTCATAAGCTCGTTCGATACATTGTTGCGCGACTGTTGCTTCGGTTGCTGCGCCATAAGTAAGCCAGGAACCTAAACAGATTTCTGAGACGCACAAGCCATGTTTGCCGAGATGCCGATATTTCATTGAATGCCTCCTTTTGGGGTTGGTTTCGTTGGATAAATGGGTTTAGTTTGATGGAACGACTTTGATGAGCTGACTTGCTTTTTTGATTACCTGCTCTGATTTTTAGTGCCAAAGCTCTAGTTTCTATAGATTTCGCTGGGTTTGATTCTGGCTCTGACTAAGGCCTTTTCACTGTTCATTAGTTCGTTTGTTAGTCTTTTGATTCATCAGGATCTTACTGTTGTCTTACATAGGACACTCCGGTGGCTAGGTTAGCTGTACCGAACTAAGATTTTCTTCCTCTCAAAGAACAAGACAGCATTAAATTAGCAGGTGATGAACAACACAGCTTTTGCTTTTTCTGTGCTAAGCGCTTTACTTTTAGATGGAATATCAGCAGTAACCTATTGATTTAGCTCAAGTAATTTAGCTCAAGCTTAAGGGCCAGAAATTTAATGGGAAAAATTGCTGTGCGAAAAATTGCTGGTTGTGCTTCTGTTCAAGGCAGCCATCTTTTAAAATCCGGTTATGACTCTAGATCTTTGGGCGAGAACGAGCGGCACCTGGATCAATGTTGCTGCTGTAGTCTTTGGGACTGCTTTCGGATTGCTGCTTCAGGGGCGTTTACCGTTGCGAATGCAGCGCACAATCACCCAGGGGGTTGCTTTGGTGGTGTTGTTTATCGGTCTCCAGATGGCCGGTAGCTTGCTAAAAGCCCAGGCCGGGCAGGTCGATGGCGTTGTTTTGGGATTGCTGGCGCTGGTGTTGGGCGGACTCTTGGGTGAGTGGGCGCAGTTGGAGTCGGCTCTGCAGTCGGTGGGCGACTGGCTCAAGGTGCAATTCAAAGGCAGTGGCAGCTTTACAGAAGGCTTTGTCGCAGCCAGTCTGCTGTTTTGTGTAGGGCCAATGGCGCTTTTGGGCAGCCTCAACAATGGCCTGACTGGCGACAGTCGTATTCTGGTGCTCAAGTCCACGATGGATGGTCTGGCGGCAATTGCTCTGTCTAGTAGCTTGGGGGTTGGCGTTGGCTTTTCTGGATTAGCTTTGCTGCTCTATCAAGGCAGCCTCTCGCTAGCAGCGGGTCTACTAGCCCAGGCGCTGCCTGATCCCGTTAATGATCCCCGAGTGTTGTTGGTTACGGGCGTTGGTGGCTTGATGATTGTGGGCTTGGGTTTCAACATGCTAGAAGCTGCTCAAGTGAGAGTCGCCTCCTTTCTGCCTGCTCTGGTTCTGGCCCCAATTTTTTACGGTTTAGCGGTTTGGCTCACTTGAAGCTTGAGCAGCAGACAGTATGAAGTGAGCACAATGAAGTGGGCACAGAAATGAGCAGAAAGAAGCAAGCTCAAATCAGTTGGAGTTCAGTGAAATTAAGCTGGAATCTTCAGACAATGCAGCTCTTGTAAGCTCAGAATCCTGTCCTTAGGCAGACCCCATGTTTGGGAAATTCGTTACTCAATGGTGAACGAGTTCTACTCAATGGATGCCCCATGACCTCTCTGCAAAGCACTCTCAATTCGTTTACTAATAATTTGCTGCGAGACACCGGCGTTCTGGTATCTGGGCTCGCAACGACAATTGACCCGGTTGATGGCATTGAAGCAGGCGACCCGGACTTGGTTCCGCCACCCTGGAAAGTGTTCAATCGCTCGGCTTTGGAGGTTGCTCAGTTTCCTGTAGAGGCAGTACGACCCTATATTCCATCAGGGCTGGAAATTGTGCAGACTTGGCCTGGCTATACTCCCGGCATGGTCATGTTTGTCAGCTATAGCCAAACCCCTGTGGGGCCTTATAACGAGTTTGTGCTGGCTCCTGCGCTCGTAAAGTACCGGGATGCGGTGGGTTTCTGGGTATCGCAGATGGATGTAGATTCTGAGGTGTCGCGTAAGGGGGGACGTTTTAATTGGGGCTTGCCGAAGGAGTTGCGCAGCTTTGCTTACAACTGGTCTGCTGGACGGGCTGATCTGAAGATGCAGGCAGAGGGAAATGGTCAAACCTGGGTTGAGGCGAGCTACACGAACACCTCTATTCCTGGCTTTGAACTGCCCGATTGGTTGCCCCATTTATCAACGATTACCTATAAGAGCGGCTTGTTTTATCGCACGCCGATTCAGCTCTCAGGTAAAGCGACGCCAGCGTCTTTCCGCATTCTGACTTATGCGCCGGGCACGGGCTATGACTTGATTACTCGGCGTCAGCCTTTGTTTGGTGTGAGCTTCGAATCATCTCGTCTGGTGGTTGAGGCTCCAGAGCCGATTATTCCTGTGATGGTTTAACGGTGATGGTCTAACCGGGTGATGATTTAATCGGCGGCTACAGTTCTTCCACACAATCGCTACACAAGCAAATCCTGCCTGTCTGAGCTATGGCTTAAAAAGGCAGGTTTTGCTTGTGTAGTCACATTGGCGTAAGCACCGTTTAAGCTTACGGTTTAGCCTTGAACAGGCTCAGACAGGGAAGCTCAAGCGCCTGTGGCAGGAAGCTGAGTGCGGTCGATTAGACTCCAGGTTTCCCGTTGGATTCGTCCGTTGTTGTCTAGCTGAAGTGTGCAGGTTACGGGCAGGACTGAACTCTGTCCCTGTATGTCTTGCAGGGTGAACAAGAGGGTTGCTTTGACTGTGCGCTCGTGGGCTTCCTGGCTTACAACCTGGTAGCCACTAATTTGATAATCAGCAAAGAAGCTTTGCCAGGCAAGACTGATGGCTCCGCCTGAGTAACGTCCTGGGTTTGATCCCTGACGCCACTCGAGAACTGCGTCAGAATCGTAGCTGGCTAGGGTGTCAGTGGTGTTTTCCGTAGCAATTGCCTGCCAGTGCCCTTGGGCGACAGAGAGTGGATTCGCTAAGACCGAGCGCTGATAGATTGCCAAACTAACTGCGAGAGCCAGTGCGCTCAGTGCTGCGGCCCAAGGTCGGGGTTGAGGGGATGAACCCGTTGCCATAGCCATCACTTGAAATCATGCACACCACACCACTGTTCACGGTGACGTTTGATCGGTCCGTTAAGTTCCGATCAAATGTCAGGGAATGCTCAAAATGTTTAAGCAAACTGTGTCGTTGGTCAGGATTTATCTAAAAGCCTAACAGTTTAACAAGCGTAGGTAATAGTTTGTTGCAAGCTTCAACAAATTGAGGGGTGGTAGATAGTGAGATCCGGAGACCCCTCCCCCAGCCCCTCCCCGGCGCGGAGAGGGGAGCTAGATTGAGTCGCCTTGCCTCCCCCTTCCCTCGCAGGGAAGGGGGCCGGGGGGTTAGGTCTCTACTTGTTTTCGTTACCCCCGCAGGTTGTGTCGTTACTCCTGCAAGTCGTGTCGTTACTCCCCCAAGTTGTGTTGTTACTTCCGCAAGTCGTGTTGCTATTCCCGTAAGTTGTGTTGTTACTCCCACAATTCGTGTCGTTACTTCCGCAAGTCGTGTTGCTATTCCCGTAAGTTGTGTCGTTGATTCTTAAAAAGATTTAGTAGGCTCACTTGGCGGTTGAGCCCAAACAAGCACGATGGCTCCAGAGAATCCACTGAACTTGGCTGAAGCGATGGCACCCTTTGGTAAAACCTGCTCCTGTCTTTAGCAAGCTCTGACCTCACTTGCTGAAAATCTTTGCTCAACCCTATTTACAACAGGCCGATTTGACGCTACATTCTCACTCAGTCTCGCTGATGAAGCGTTACCTGGTGCCGTTTTCGCAACACCAGATAACTGACCCTCGTGTTGTATCAATCAACGCGAAGGCTGAGGGAAGTTTAACACCGACCAAGGCTGTTCTTTGGTTTCGCTTCGGCGGGCCATCGAGCAGGTCCATGAGCGGACAGACTAAGGGGTCAAGAGGTCACTAATTGCCCCTTTCCATTGACCATTCGTCTATTCCAAGGGCAAAGCCCTGGGGACAAACCTTGAACTGCTTCAAACCTCCTGCCCCAAGGCTTCGCCCCTAGCAAACCATCCTGATTGCCGAAAAAATATGTCCTGTCAAATCCGTTGTGCCCTCTGGGATCTGATTTCCCGTGAGGCCGAATTGCCTGCGCTCAACAAACTGATTTTGCTAACTATCGCCAACTACACCGAACCCTACCGCAGCAAAACGCCAGTGCCGATCTCCCTGATTGTTCGTGACACCCGCATCCCAGAAACCGACCTGCGCAAGTTCTTCACCAGCCTGGAAAGAGGCCACTGGATTGAGAAAACTTTAGTGCCTAATGACGAAGGTCGGCCACCCATCACCGTTTACCATCTGGCCCCTCGTCTGCTTCGCGCCGCCCAACGCCAAACCGATCAGCCACACCCCTAAAATCTACAACCTCCGTATCTGAGCCGTAGGGGCAGCGCCTTATGCCAACTCACTTTTTAATCGCTAGCAATACTGCCCCTCGCAATTAGATTCACGACGGTTTGCACTAGCGTCTCAGGCTCGATCGGTTTAGATACATGCCGTTGAAAGCCTGCCGCCAGTGCCTTCCGCTGATCAAATTCCCCCGCATAGGCAGTTAGCGCAATTGCTAAGATCTGATTGTCTGGTGACATAGCCCGGATTTGTTGCATCAGCATATAGCCATCCATCTCCGGCATGCCAATATCGCTGACTAATACATCGGGTTTACCCTGAGCCAGCACTTCCAGAACAGCAATCGCCGACGGTACCGCAGTAACAATTGCCCCAGCCTGCTCTAGAACAAAAGCAATTAACTCGCGAGTATCTGCTTCATCGTCAACTACAAGTATCTGAACATTGGAAAGCGGTAAAGCAGAATGGGTAAGCGAGGTGGGATCCTGTTGAGTCCTGGTCCTAGTCTTTCTATCTCTGAGCAACGGCAACTTGATCGTAAAAGTTGCCCCCTGCCCTTCACCTGAACTTTCAGCCCGAACCGTTCCTCCGTGCAGTTCGACAATCTGCCGTGCGATCGCCAGTCCCAACCCCAAGCCACCAAATTTACGAGTGGTGGCTCCATCTTCTTGCCGAAAATGTTCGAAGATGTAAGGCAGAAAGTCAGGATTAATGCCTTTTCCCGTATCGCTCACTTGGATTTGGGTATGAGTTTCAGCTTGGGTTAGTGCAACTGTAATCTGGCCACCTTTCGGTGTGAATTTGACCGCATTCGAGAGCAGATTCCACAGCACCTGCTGCAATCGTCCCGCATCTCCATTGATCACTCCAAACCCGGCTGAAATCGTCGTCTGAATTTGCAGGGACTTGGCTTCTGCGGCTAATCGAACTGTCTCTAAGGCGGCTCTAATCACGGCACGCAAATCGACAGGCACTACATTCAAAATCAGTTTGCCGCGCAAAATGCGAGAAATATCCAGCAAATCCTCAATCAGTTGCACCTGTAGCTTGGCGTTGCGCTCAATTGTCTCCAATGCATAAGTAGTTTTGGCGGCATCCAACTTGCCGTTGCGCAGCAAAGTCGTCCAACCCAAAATCGGGTTCAGTGGCGATCGCAATTCATGGGACAGCACTGCCAGAAACTCATCTTTAATGCGATTCGCGGTCTCAGCTTGTTCACGAGCCGCTTGTTCACGGGCAAGCAATTGTTCACGTTCAGCTTCCGCTTGCTTTTGCTGGGTGATATCACGTGAGACGACTAAGAGTTGTGCAACCTGTCCCGATGCATCTTGGACGGCAGTGACAATCACATCCCACCACTTCGGCTTGCCCTTTGCTGTGGGAGAATAGCCCTGAAATCGACCGACCTGATCTGATTTGGCAGCGGCTATCGCTGCTCTTGCCTTTTCCTGGTCTTCACCTTGCCAGAAACTAATCCACTCAGCATTCAGGTAGGATGCAGGATCATTGATTTCTAGAAGCTTCAGCCCGCCTTGATTCAAGTAGAGTAACCGCCCTTCCAGGGTCAGTAGTTTGATGCAGTCTTTACTGCTCTCTAAAATCCGTCGCTTTAGCTCTTCACTTTCTCGCAGAGCCATTTCAGTTTGTTTACGGCCGCTAACATCCTTGAAAAAAACAGCGACTTTTCGGTGCTCCGGCTGTCCAAGGCGGAACGCATAAACATCAAACCAGCGGTGTAAGGCTTCAGCCCAATTCTCGAAGCGAACGGGTTCGCCCGTCATAGCTACTTTGCCGTACATCTCAAACCAATACTTTTCGTGATTTGGAGCGAGTTCGCGTATCCTTTTGCCTTGTGCGTCTGTAAGCCCTGTTTGAGAAACAAACGACGGACTGATTTCTAAAAAGCGGTAATCGTTTGGGGTGCCATTTTCATCAAACAGCATCTCGATCACGCAAAAGCCTTCGTCAATGGATTCAAATAGAGTTCGATAGCGTTCCTCAGATCGGCCCAAGGCTTCTCCGGTTTGTTTGTGCTCAGTGATGTCTGTGCAGGTGCCATACCAGCGAACGACTTGACTGTTTTCAGTGAGCATGTTTTCACTGAGCATGTTTTCACGGGCCATGTTTCCACTGAGCATCGGTAGAGCCCGGGTGAGATGCCAACGATAAGTTCTATCTGCCTGTCTCAAGCGGTGTTCAACCTCGTAGCTCGTTCTCGTTTGGACCGCTTGAGCCCACGCTTCGACTGTGCGTTCTCGATCCTCTGGATGGATTAGATCTTGCCACCCAGCTCCCTGAATTTGCTCTAGCGTCAACCCGGTATAGTCAAACCAACGGGGGCTGTAGTAATCCACCCAACCGGTGGCATCAGCAGTCCACACCATTTGTGGAATGGATTCAGCCAGGAAGCGAAAGCGCTGTTGACTGCCCGCTTGGCGCGATTGCCCAAGCTCTAAATTAGCGGCGACCCGCGCTAGCAACTCGCGGCGGCTGAATGGCTTCACTAAGTAATCATCTGCCCCAGCCTCCAATCCCTCAACTGCCGCTTCTTCTCCAGCACGGGCAGACAGCAGCAAGATTGGAATTTCGCACGTTCTTGAATCAGCCCGTAACCGTCGCAGCAACTCAAAGCCATTCATCCCTGGCATCATGACGTCGCTGAGGATCAAATCGGGTGCGTCATTGTATGTGGCAGCTAAAGCTGTTTCACCATCCGTAGCCACATCCACTTTGTAATACTGACTGAGAATGCGTTGCAAATAATTCCGCATATCGGTGTTGTCATCCACCAGCAGAATTTGAGTGGTAGCAGTTGAGGATTGATCATTTTCTCCCTCCTGCAAACTTATTTCTGCATCCTCTTCAGGGAGCCAACCTAAAGCTTCCTCAACATAAGACATTGCGCTAGAAGCAGTAGAAACATGGCTTTGACTAGCGTTAAAGCGATCTGATCTGGCTCTGCTTTGCGGCTCAAGGGGTAAGTGAGTCGTTCCAGTTGGCAGTCGAACTGCGAAGGTACTACCTTGACCGAACCTGCTGTCAACACTGATCGTCCCACCCTGCAGATGAACAAGTTCTTGCACCAGAGACAGCCCAATGCCCGTGCCCTCAAAGGTGCGTCCTTTCGCGCCTTCAACTCGATGAAACCGCTCAAATAACCGGGGAACTTCATCTGGTGGAATGCCGGTGCCTGTGTCGCGTACCACCAGTTCTACTTGTTTGCCAACCGGGCGTAAAGAGACTGCAATCTCTCCTTCAAAAGTGAACTTAAAGGCATTGGAGAGAAGATTTAGGACAATTTTCTCCCACATTTCGCGATCGACGTAAACGGATTCTGGCAGGGAAGGACAATCCACAATCAATCGCAGCCCCGCCTGCTCAACAGCAGACCGAAAAATACTCGTCAGTTCTGCGGTATACGTGGCTAAATCAATTGGCTCATAACTGACTTGAGTGCGTCCAGCTTCAATTCGCGAGAAATCAAGCAGCGTATTGACCAGCTTGAGCAAGCGCGTCCCATTGCGCTGCACCATCTCTAATTGTGATCGCGCTTTTGCTGGAAGAATTGCGTCGAATTCAGTTAACGTCTCTTCCAGTGGCGACAGCATCAACGTTAGGGGAGTCCGAAATTCGTGGCTAACGTTGTTGAAGAAGGTGGTTTTGGCTCGATCCAGTTCTGCAAGTGCTTCTACCTGCTGGCGTTCTTCTTCATAACCACGGGCATTGGCGATCGCGGTCGTCACATTGCCGACCACCACCTCGAAGAACTTGCGGTACTCCTGCTCAAAAGCGCGATGTGGATTGATGCCCAATACCAACAATCCAACAATTTGTTTTTGTCCAGCCTGAATCAGTGGCACGACCCAAGCGGCAGAGGGAGGTTTGTCCCAAGCTCCAACCGGTAAATCCTCAAACCGAGCTGCTAAATCATCGACAATTGTGGCTTCCCCGGTCTCATAAACTTGTCTGAGTTCCCATTCATCAAGCCCTTGAGTCAAATCTATCTGGCCTGGAGTCGCAGAGCTTGCTGCATCGATTCCAGTTGTCCCAACTAAGGAAGCTTGCCTACCCTCTGCATCGACTCGATATAGCAGGGCAAACGGGATGTCATGAGAATTGGTTGCTAAGGCTTGAATCGCAGTCAGGCAGGCTGCTTGCACAGTTTTAGCTTGAGCCGTTTCACTGGCTAGTAAGCTCAAGGTTTGTAAGCGACGATCGCCTAGTACGCGTCCGGTTGTTTCACTAACAATGCAAAAGACGCCACCAACCTTGCCGCTCTCGTCTCGCACGGGATCGTAGGAGACATCAAAGTAAGTTTCCTCAATGTAACCGTGTCGATTGAGGAAAAATAGATAATCTCGCGCCCAGAATGCTTCTCCAGTCGCAACCACTCCCTTCAGCAACGGCTCTATAACATCCCAGACTTCGCTCCACACTTCATGGGCGGGGCGACTGAGTGCCCAGGGATGCTTTGAGGCAAGGGCAGGGCGATAAGCATCGTTGTAAATCGTGATTAAGTCGGGTCCCCAGAAGAGGCAAATCTGGGCTTTAGAAGGCAGCAAAATGCTGACAGCACTCCGCAAGCTTTGAGGCCAATGAGCTGTGTCACCTAAGGGAGTCTGCGACCAATCGAGCGATCGCATCAGGCATCCGATTTCGCCGCCTTCAATAAAGATACGTTTGGCAGCTATGCCTTCTCCTTCCCGTAACATCACTGCTGTTCCTAATTGCTAAAGTATTTGACTGACAGCTCTTCACCCTCTGGTCCCATCTGATGCAGTAGTGTTTCAATCTGCTTTAGGGCTAAAGGGATCGGTCTGTTTCGTCCATTTTCCCAACGGTTGACACTCTGAAATGACACACCGAGCTTGGCGGCAAATTCAACTTGTGAGAGTTGAAGTAGCTGTCGGGTTTCTCGAACTAACGCTGCAATCTCTGCTTGTTCCACAACTGACATCGAATCCCACCCGCTCTGGTTGAATCCACTGGACTATAACAGGTGCGATAAACGCAAAAATATCTGCCATCAGGCATAAGGTCCACCGAATTTAGGTCGCAAGACTAAGCTTTGTGGTTCAGCATGAGCAATCCAGCTGCGCTTAAATCTCCTCATTCTCCTCATTGAGAAGGTTAGAAGGTCAAGTGCATCTTCAATCGCAAGTTGATGAAAGAGTAGACTTTCTTCTCAAAGCTCGTCAGCATCAGAAAGTTTCGAGCAAGATAAACTTTGCTGAGACGAGGAAAATCAGGCGCATTTTGTAGCGGCGCACCTCTTTTTTCTAATGGATGTAGGAAGTCTAACCTGTAGCTTCCACAAGTATTAGCTAGCCATAAGTCACAGAATCGAACAATAATACGATGCCAAAACGGCGAGCGTCGTAGAAAAACAACAGCAAAACAACTTTGTGACTCCAAATACTTTCCCCCTTAAAATAGGGGGTGTCTAAAGGTTGATGAGACCATTTCCATCCCTTGATAGTGTGAGGCTGAGTCGGGGAAGCGCAGTACAGCTTCGGTGACTAAATAACTGGGAACGACAGCAAATGCTGTGCTAGCTTCCTTGTCCGAGTAGCCCGACGCATCTGCTTTTTTATGCAAGAACTAATCGACTAATTGACAGGAGAGTTTATGAGCCCACAGGATCTACAAGAACAAAAGCCGACGCCACCGTTTCCTGAGCAACCACAACAGGTGCCCGGATTAGAGTCTGAGATGAACCCGAGACCGGACTACGGCGAAGAGTCTTATCGTGGTTCGGGCAAACTGCAAGGCAAAGCCGCCGTGATCACAGGTGGCGATTCTGGGATTGGGCGGGCCGTCGCCCTTGCCTTTGCTCGCGAAGGTGCTGATGTGCTGATTTCCTATCTCAACGAAGAGTCCGACGCGCAGGAAACTGTTCGTGTCGTTGAGAAAGAGGGGCGCAAGTGTATTGCAGTCGCAGGTGACATCCAGGAAGAATCTCATTGTCAACAGATCGTTGAGCGTGCCCGTAGTGAGTTCGGCAAACTTGACATCCTGGTCAACAATGCCGCTTTCCAGATGAGTCACGAAAGTATTGAGGAGATTCCCTCCGAGGAATTCGATCGCACCTTCAAAACTAACGTCTACGCAATGTTCTACCTGTGCAAAGCCGCCGTGCCGCACATGAAACCAGGTAGCACCATTATCAACACCTCCTCGATAACCGCCGCTGAGCCAAAGCCGACGCTATTGGCCTATGCAGCCACCAAGGGAGCGATCGCGAACTTCACCGGCGGCTTAGCCCAGTCTCTTGCTGAGAAGGGCATTCGAGTGAACAGCGTGGCGCCGGGGCCTGTGTGGACGCCGTTGATCCCAGCCACAATGCCTCCTGAAGAGGTCTCCAAGTTTGGCCAGCAGTCTCCAATCAAGCGTCCAGCGCAGCCAGTGGAACTCGCACCTGTCTATGTGATGCTGGCTTCGGATGAGGCCAGTTACGTCTCGGGCGCAGTCATTCCTGTGACTGGCGGTCGGCCCGTCCTGCCATAGCCATCAGGTTTTGACCGACAGGTTTTGACTGACAGGTTTTGACTGACAAAGTTTTAACTCACAAAGTTTGACCCACAGTACAGCTGCTAAGCTGCTAACTAAAGCAACTTAGCAGCTTTACTCTACCTTCTAACTTTCTGCCGAGTGACCAAGGGCAAACAGCCACTTTGCCACTTCTGATGTGAGTGCACTTGAGAATAGAAAGACAAAAGAACTCTTAATCTGGAACCTTGACTTGATCTAATCCCTCTTCAATCGCAGGATACTGAGGATTCATTGCCTCTAAGGTATCTGCGAGGGTACGGGCCACAACCAGGTTGCGATACCATTTGTGATTAGCAGGCACAACATACCAGGGTGCATAGGACGTTGAGCAATTGTTAATAGCGTCCTCAAAAGCCCGCTGGTAGTCATCCCAGAACTGACGCTCTCGCAAATCACTGCTCGAAAATTTCCAGCGCTTATCTGGGCTTTCCAATCGACTTTCCAGCCGACGTTTTTGCTCATCTTTGGAGATGTGCAAAAAGAATTTAACGACAGTAATGTGATTGAGCGTGAGCATGTGCTCAAACTCATTGATGACATGATAGCGCTCTCGCCAAACTGACTCTGGCACCAGTTCCTTCACCCGCACAATCAAAACATCTTCGTAGTGCGAGCGATTGAAAATGCTGATCATGCCACGCTGGGGCGCGCGCTGGTGATAGCGCCACAAAAAGTCGTGGCTTAGTTCTTCCTGACTAGGCGTTTTGAAAGACCAAACCTGACAGCCCTGAGGATTGAGGCCACCGAACACGTGCTTGATTGTGCCATCCTTGCCACCAGTGTCCATTGCCTGAAGCACTACCAGCAAGCTGCGCTGATTTTCAGCATACAGACGCTCTTGCAGCCCTTGCAGCCGTTTGCGCTGCTTGTCTAATTCCTTTTCAACGTCTTCTTTGCGGCTATATTCCTCTGATTGCTCTGGGTCAAATTTTGCGAGGGAAATAGGTTGCTGTGGCAGAACTCGATATTGTGGATAGTTAGGCTTCGGCGGTAATTGGTCAACCACTAAAGTTTCAGGGGCCATGACCTCAGCTGCAGCTGCCGTTGCAGTAGCCGCAGCTTCTTCGGTTTTGGGAGCCTCTGCGTCAGTGACAGCCGTTGCAGACTTCTTGTGGTGGTTTTTCTTACCCATCGAAATTTCCTTGCCCCCTGGCTCTACAGCAACTTATCGCCTCACCTTAGGTGAGCTCGTGTCAATATACGTCTGGCACTAGGTTGATTTCTGTTTTTTAGGGCTAATTCTGAGGCTAAAAGATTGAGAGCACCAATATAAGGCTTCTTGCCTCACTTTGTATACTTTGCATACTCGTTTTCATTCAAACTGCGCGGCACCTGTAAACCTAGAGTGATTGCTCTCGCGGCCATAAACAAAGTCATCGCCAACCATAACATTTGGCCATTATGCAGTTGCCAAGCTAAAAATGCCGCAGGACCAAAACCGACCAGGGCAGCAACGATAGTAGCTTGGCGCAAGATGCGTCCCTCGGTCAAACCTAAAAAATAGCCATCAAGCATATAAGCCAAAGACCCGAATCCTAGGATCGGCAGCAGCCACAGAACATAATCAGGCACTCGCTCTAATAGAGCGGCATGATTGGTCAGAAGCCCGAACAAAGGGCGCGGGAGCAAAATGAACACCAGGCCAAATCCCAGCCCCAAACTCAGACTTACTCCACCGGCAAGCCACACCAGATCAGCTAACTGCCGACTGGAGCCTTGCCCCCGTAGAATCCCTGCCAAACTCTCCGTAGCAAAGGCCAAGCCATCAATAAAGTAGGCGGCCAGCGTCACAACTTGTAACAGCAGCGTATTGGTAGCCAGGACAATGGTTCCTAAAGACGAACTGAGATTCGTGAACAGCGCAAATGTCGAAACCAGGGCTAGCGTGCGTACCAAAATATCGCTGTTGAGAGTAAACGCTGCTTTGAGGGCAACCGGATCACCGATTTGAGGCACTACGGCTCGTACTTGAGCCCAACGCACTTCGCGCCCCACCAGAATGACGCCCAGCAACAGCATCAAATACTGGCTAGCAGCCGTTGCCCAACCTGCCCCGGCACTGGCCCAACCCCAACGCACTACTAGTAAATAATCGAGCCCAACATTAGCCCCATTGCCCACTGCTGACAACAGCAACACCTTGCCACTCTGTTCTCGGCCCAGAAACCAGCCAATCAGCACGAAGTTGATCAGTGTTGCAGGCGCACCCCCGATCAAGGCATCGTAATAAGCTCGACCCGCGGCCTTGACCTCAGGCGCAGCACTCAGCAACGCAAAGCCCAACTCCCGCAGAGGCTGCTGTAACAGCAGAATGCTCAAGCCCAAGCCCAAAGCCAGTAGCCCGTTGCGTAGAGCCGTGAGCAGCACAACCTCCGGTTCACCCCGCCCAACGGCTTGAGCCGTGATGCCCGTCGTGCCCATGCGCAAAAAACCAAAGGTCCAGTAAATGTAGTTGAACAAAACTGTCGCTAGTGCCACCCCTGCCAAGTGTCGAATTTCTGCTAAGTGTCCTAGAAACGCCACATCGACTAAACCCGCTAAGGGCACCATCAAATTAGACAGCACATTGACAACGGCTAAGCGCCAGAAGCGGCGGTGGAAGTCATAGTAATTCGGGTCAAAGGTCATCGTGAACAATCACCCTGCATAGAAGGAAGAAGTTGGCGAAAGAACAACAGTTGCTAGCAACAAATTGAAACGTTCTAACGCCCTCTGTTTAAACTTATCTTTCTAAGAAGCCTCACCGGGTCCGAGTTGTAGCTCATGTGAAAAAATATGTGTCAAAGCTCTGACTTCTCAGTTTTCCTAGAGCAACCCAATATGATCTGAGAGGCTTTATGGGTACCCTAGGACCGACCCACGCCTCTGAAACTTCGGTTGCGTGAGAAGCCCTCTCTCCAAGTCGCTAGAAATCATCCTTCTTAACCGGAATATGATCGCAGGTCGCTATAACCAACAACAGATCGATGCCTTTGCTGAAGCTGTGCGTAAAGATGGCTTCTGTGTATTGCTGAGCCACTTTTCTTCAGCAACGTTGAACACTTGGCGTGAAGCCTTTAATCCTTTGCTCAGCAGCCATATTGAGCGGGAAGGAAGACTGCAAAATCGAGGATCTGCTCGCTATTATGTGACCCTCCCATTCACGGCTCCTTTTGCCGAACCTAGCATTTACGAAGACCCAGATGTGCTAGCAATTGTTGAGCAATTGGTCGGTGAAGATGCAGTAATGTGTCAGCTAGCAACCGATACTCCTTTGCTGGGTTCCGATTACCAGGATGTGCATCGAGATACCTTGCCTCTGTTTCCTGAAACTGGGACTGAAACGCCCGCCTATCAGCTTGCCGTGAATTTTCCGCTGATTGATGTGACTGCGGAGAACGGCCCATTTGAAGTGGCCCGTGGTACTCACTGCATCAGCAAAGAAGAAGGCATGAAACTTCTCGAAACCGGTCAGGTCGCCCTAGAACCAATTCTGCTGCAACTGGGTGATGTGATGATTCGTGATGTCCGTGGTCTGCATCGAGGCACACCCAATCACACCACAGTCCCCCGACCGATGGCCGTGATTGGCTATAGCCGCCGCTGGCTTTTCCGTCCAGAGGTTTCTATTCAGGTGCCTCAAGCTGCCCTAGAAACCCTCTCTGAACGCGCCCGTCGTTTATTGCGCTTCAATCCAGTTGTTGAGTCGATTGACGACAGGCCCAAGACCGAAGTTTATCAGTCGTTCGCTTATTGAGCTTGATGGTAATACTGGTTGCAATACTTTCTATTGCTTGTTTATAAACCAGGGCCGGCACAAAGCATGCTTTGTGCCGACCGCTCACCATTCAATACAGCTCACCACTCCAGTCTCGGCCCTCTGCACTGAAAGCATGAAAGCGGCGGTTCCCGAACTCAGAAACCGCCTGCTAGACTCAAGAGGGTTATAGGGAGAGAATCAATGACAAGATCAAGTTACTTGATTAGGTGGAGCACGTCGCGTAGAACACTAGCACCTGCCAAGTCCCAGTACATGTAAGCAACATAGCCCAACATCGCGAAGCGACCGTTCCACAATTCGGCTTGAGGTGTGGAACCCCAACGCCAAGCATTACGACTATGGTTCGGATCCAAGGGATCAACGGTGGGAGTATTGGCTTGATCAAAGGTCTTATTCTTCAAAGATTCAACCGGCATTTCTAATTCTCCTATGCAACAGATTTAATTAGGGTTGAAGCAGTGCCTGAGTAATTCTTGGATTGCTTAGCTTATAGTTTGTCTGCCAAGCTAAAAACGCAATCCATGCTCAGCTAGTGCTTCTAGTGATCTCAAGCGATCTAGAGAGCTTACTGAATGGGAGGAGCAGCGCTAACTAGATGAAATAAGTCATGTGCCACATTGACCCCTGCCCAATCCCACAGCAGATAAGCCAGAAAGCCAATCATGGCCAGACGTCCGTTCCAAATTTCAGCTTGGGCAGTGATTCCAGGCTTAGGCGCGTTGCGATCGTAATTAGCATCAGCCGGATCGGTCACAGTCGCAACGGGCTTTACATGAGTTTCTTCAGGCATGATTTATTATTGCAGTGAAGTTTCTATGCTCTACATCCTATTGGCTCCCCCTACTGCTTGCTGTCTACCCGTAGGTACATCATGCTTGTCTGTCTACGGTCGCAAATGAACGGTATTAAAGCGACAGATTTAGGTGACTAAAGGTCACTAGTGAAGGCAATTATTAATTCACTAATTGCTCCACTAATACCTTTCACTAATACCAATGATAAAGCCAGGTTATAGAAGCAAATAGCAGCAGTTATGTCAGTTTGAGCCAGTGTTTTTCGATAGAGAGGCTAATTAACCTCGCTCTCTGCGTGCACTTGGACCGCTGCTGCACACTGACGTGCCCGTTCTCTAGCTTGCTCAATGGTTTCACCCAGAGCTAGGGCAACCCCCATCCGACGATTTCTGCGAGCGGTTGGTTTACCAAATAAACGCAATTTAGTTTCAGGAACGCCTAGCGCCTCGATAATGCCACTGTAGCGAGGATTAGCGCCAGGATAACCAGCCAAAATGACTGCTGAGGCCGCAGGTTTTGTAAGCTGAATTTGACCGATTGGTAAGCCTGTGATCGCTCGAACGTGCAGCTCAAATTCAGATTGATTTTGGGCAATCAGGGTCACCATGCCAGTGTCGTGTGGGCGCGGGCTCACTTCACTGAAATAAACTGTTTCACCCGCAATGAATAGTTCCACCCCAAAAATGCCTCGTCCACCCAGCGCTGTCGTTACTTTTTCGGCAATGGTTTGAGCCTGCTGCAGGGTAGCGGCAGACATAGGTTGAGGCTGCCAGGATTCACGGTAATCCCCATCAACTTGCAAATGGCCAATCGGCGGGCAAAAATGAGTGCCATCTACCGAGCGCACAGTCAGTAGGGTAATTTCGTAATCAAACTGGACAAAGCCTTCCACAATCACCCGTTGTTGTCGTCCTCGCGAACCAGAGAGGGCATATCGCCAAGCTGGATCAATTTCAGAGGCTTGGCGAACTGTGCTTTGTCCTTTACCTGAGGAACTCATCACGGGTTTCACCACACAGGGCAAACCGATCTCGTCAACCGCCTGCTTAAACTCAGTTTCGCTACCAGCAAAGCGATAGGGCGATGTTTTCAAGCCCAGTTCTTCGGCAGCCAGACGGCGAATGCCTTCACGGTCCATCGTCAATTGAGTGGCACGAGCCGTGGGAATGACACACCAGCCCTCAGCTTCCAACTCGACTAGGGTAGCCGTGGCAATCGCCTCAACTTCAGGCACAATCCAAGTTGGTCGTTCCTGTTCGATCAGGTGCCGCACCGCCGTCCCATCTTGCATATCTAAAACACGGGCTTGGTGGGCCACTTGCATAGCTGGTGCATGGGCGTAACTATCGGCAGCAATGACCTCTAGGCCGAGGCGCATTGCCTCAATCGCTACTTCTTTGCCTAATTCGCCAGAGCCCAGTAGTAGCAACCGCTGAGCTGAAGGGGTTAGAGGAGTGCCCCAATCGTTACTTCCAGTTCCCGCAGTTTCAGCTGACATAACCCTAATTCCTGACCGAAGAATAACCCAAAAAATCAGTTATCGTGCGAGCAATCTACTCGCACGATATCTAACGACTGTTTAATAATCCGATGTTGTAATCCAGGATTGTGATGGCTTCCGGGCAATGGTCCCGTTATTCCGCTCTGAACTCAACTGAGCCTAAGCCTAAAGGAGTAGAACCTGGCCCAATTAGCATCAACACCAATAAATCTGTCTCAGCTTCGGCTTAGGACTATTCCTGCTTGTTTCAGCCTTGTTTCAGCTCAATCTCTGCTTAAAGGGCGCTTAAAGGGCTGCTCTACCCAATTTCCTGACGCTTCAGCAAACAGTTTGAAACCCTTAAGCTCTACTGATAACTAAGCTCTGAGCGATTACGGGCTGTCATTGGCTCCTTCTGAGGCACCATTAGGGGAATAAAGGCACCTGTGGGAAAAGCACGCCAGAAACCGTCACTATCTCGGTGCGGATCGGTCCAGCCATGACCTGCACAATGGCTCAGTACCCACCCCGGCGGCCCTGCTTCAGGCTCAATTTGCCCTGCTGCTAGGCCCCACTTCTCCTCATAAATTCCTTCGAGCCAAGCCATAACCGTGGCGAACAGGCCAAGGGCTAAAATCAGGCTCAAACAAGTTTCAAAGGCTAAAAACACGGCAAAACCTAGCAAATGACGAATGTTAATTCTCACCCTAGCGGTCTTAAACAGTAATTCTGCAGTTCTTTATGCGACCTTCCGCTTTCAAAACCACGCAGGCTACTGTGAAGCTGGCTGATTATTTCAAGACTAGATCAACTTGCATTAAAACGACGCAAAATTACGAACTGTAAACAGCTAAGACTACGAACTGTAACTGAAGCCGCGTTGTGGCAGGCACTAAGAATAAATACTCAAGAGCTTAAGTGAGTTCTTAGCCAGTCAGCAGACGATTTCGGCAAGATAATCGAGTTCACTTAAGATTCCGAGTAATCTACTCTTAGCAATCTAGACAAACGACCTCCCTAACAGTCAGTCTCTGAAGTAAGGGAGGTCTTTCATACGCTACAAAGCTAAAGGGACGAGCTCAGGAACTGCTCGTTTGGAAGTCATCAGCTTAAGGTTTTATTTACTTACTACGATTGCTACTTGTCATTCCATCCAGATGAGGATGATAAGTGATACCAACTCACTTAATAATCGCCTGTTTCTTGAGGAGGATGCTCGACAATATTGCTGCCAGTAGAAAGATTGAGTTATTGAGAGCATCGCTGACCTCATCGTGCCAACCATCTCTAGCATGTTCAGCTCAATTTTAACCTAGCTCCAACAAGGCTTGACTCATCTATTGCTAATTGATTGATGGAGTCATTCTTCCAGCAGCTTTAAGCAGTCCTTCTAGCTTTTTAAGAACAGATTAAGGACAGAGCGATTGCTTTCAGCTTGCTTGCACGAATCTGTGATCTCTCCCTGTTTCAACGACCTGTTTCCTCGACGTATTGCGATTTTTCGGGCTCTCCAGTTGGGAGACTTGCTCTGCACAGTACCGGCTCTACGAGCCCTGAGAGCAGCCTTTCCCGAGGCGGAGATCGCTTTGATCGGGTTGCCTTGGGCTAGAGCTTTTGTGCAGCGCTTCAACTGCTATCTAGACAGCTTCTTAGAATTTCCGGGTTATCCCGGTCTGCCAGAACGTGCTGTTCAAGTGCAACAAGTTCCCGCTTTTCTCAGCACCGTGCAACAGTTACAGTTCGATCTGGCTTTGCAATTGCATGGCAGCGGTGGCATTACTAATCCTCTAACTCTGCTATTTGCAGCAAAGCAAACGGCTGGTTTTTTTAGCTCAGGTCAATATTGCCCGGCCCCAGAGCGTTTTCTGCCCCATCCAGAACGAGAACCCGAATGGCGACGACCGTTGAAGCTTTTAGAGTTTCTAGGCGTGCCCCTTCAAGGTGAGGCGTTAGAATTTCCTTTATTTGAAACCGACTGGCGAGAGCTACGCTCTTTAGACGCGGCTCAGCCATTATTTGCACTCCCCACAGAACCTTATGTCTGTATTCATGCCGGAGCCCGTGATCCCAATCGTCGCTGGTCTCCTCAGCAGTTTGCGGCTGTGGCAGACGTGCTAGCTGCGCAAGGGCTCAAGATTGTATTAACAGGTTCAGCAGCGGAGGCCGAGCTAACCCAGGCTGTTGCCACGGCAATGTCATCCCCCTGCCTTAACCTAACCGGACAGACCAGCCTTGGCGCTTTGGCAGCCTTGTTGAAAGGGGCACAGCTGCTGGTCTGCAACGACACGGGTGTTTCTCATCTTGCTGCTGCCTTACAGGTCAACAGTGTCGTGATTTTCACTGGCTCTGATCCCAAGCGTTGGGCTCCTTTGGATCAGCAGCGCCACCGTATTCTCTGCCACCCCACACCAGAAGATCTGCTGACTCAAGCCAATAGCCTGCTACATAGACAACCATGAGCAACCAGTTTCAACGGGTGGCTGAGGCCGTAACTCAGCGCATCGGCGACCTCCTGGGGGCACAGGTCACGGTCCTCGATAGCCAAGGCCGCGTCGCAGCCAGTAGCCAGCCTGGTCAGTGCCTAGATCGTGATGTAGCGCTCCCTCTATGTCTGCCGCTTCAGCTCGATGGCCAGACGGGAGAAGTGTTAGTTGCAGAACCGGCTGACGGCGAACGCTTGTCACCCCGCTTGGTTCAGGCATTGGTTGACCTCATGGTCAACCAGGCAACTGTGGTGGCTCGCTTGCCAAACCAGCACGAACTTAAAAGCAAATTTATCCATGACCTGCTGCATGGTACCCAGCGCGATGAAGCTGAGCTGTTGCGCGAAGGCCAGATTTTGGGCATGGATTTCTCGCGGCCCAGAGCTGTGATTTTGATTGATGCTGCCAATTTCCTGGCTAGTGTGGGTACTTGGTCTGGTGCCGAACCGCGACGAGCCCAGTTGGTAATCAGCAGTGTAGTGAGCTTTTTCCAGCTGCCCAATGACACGATTTGTGCCTACATTGGCGGTGGCGAGATTGCCGTGCTCAAAGCCAGTAGCAGCCGGGACTTAGAAGCTTGGACCGAGCGCGAAGATGGTTCTAGTGCCTTGAACCCCTCTTGGTCCGACCTCACTGCGCTGAAGCGAGCTGGAGCTGCTCTACTAACCCGGCTGCGTAGTGACACCCAAGCCTCGATCAGCATTGGCATCGGTCGTTATCACCCGCGCCTTACAGGCCTGACTCATTCCTACCAAGATGCTCGGGCTGCTTTGTCCTTAGGCCGTCGTGTCCACGGCCAAAACCAGGTACATTGCCTCGACAGCTTGGGAGTGGCGGCGTTTATTGGCCTGTCTGATGAAAGCACCAAAGTCGATCTGGCACGGCATTTGCTCAGCCCACTCGACCAGGAGCCTGAGTTGCTGACCACCCTGGATGCCTTTTTTCGGGAGAACTGCTGGCCCTCATCTACTGCTGGCCGCCTCTCAATCCACCGCAATACCTTGAGCTATCGCCTTGAGAAAATCACCTCTTTGACTGGGCTGGATCCGCGTCGCTTTGATGACGGTGTGCAAATCCGGCTAGCCTTGCTGCTGCGCGCATTGCAGGCTGAATCTGCCCACCTGATGGGCAAATGCCCAACGGCTTCTGTACCGTCACCACAATCCCTTAGGCAAACGCCCAATGTAACGTCTGGTTAATTTAACCAGCCTTAAAGGACAGCAGACTTAGGGTATTTGCGTCCATGCGTCCATTGCGCATTCTGACCTGGCACATCCACGGCAGCTACCTTTACTACCTGAGCCAAGTTGCCCACGAGTTTTATCTGCCGGTGAAGCCGGATCGGCCTGAGGGTTATGGTGGGCGAGCAGGTAGTCTGCGCTGGCCAGACAATCTGCACGACCTTCCGGCTGAGGCAGTTCAGCATCAAGAGTTCAACTGCATTCTGTTTCAGTCGCGCCGCAATTACTTAGAGGACCAGTACGAGATCCTCTCAGAAGCGCAACGACAGCTACCCCGGATCTACCTCGAACACGATCCGCCCCGCGAACACCCAACAGACACGCGCCATCCGGTTGATGACCCAGAGGTGCTGCTAGTCCACGTCACCCATTTCAATGACTTGATGTGGGACAGTGGCCGCACACCCACCCAGGTGATCGAGCACGGCGTAATCGTGCCAGAAGACGTGCGCTATAGCGGCGAGTTTGGTCGCGGGTTGGTGGTGGTCAATGGCCTGCGCTCTCGCGGTCGTCGTCTGGGGCTGGATATCTTCCAAAAGGTGCAGCAACAGGTGCCCTTGGATCTAGTTGGCATGGACTCGGAAGAACTGGGCGGTTTGGGAGAGGTCCAACACGCTGAGCTGCCCGAGTTCCAGGTGCGCTATCGCTTTTTCTTCAACCCGATCCGCTACACCAGCCTGGGCTTGGCCGTATGCGAAGCCATGCTGCTGGGCATGCCGATTATCGGTCTAGTCACCACGGAGATGGTGTCGGTGATCGAGAATGGCGTCTCCGGCTATCTCAGTAACGACCTTGAGCAATTGGTAGCTGCAATGCGCTAGCTCTTAGACGATCCAGCCGAAGCTCAGCGCCTGGGTCAGGCCGCCCGTCGTCAAGCCTTACAACGCTTTAATATCAAACGCTTTGCGCAGGATTGGGAAGCAGCCTTTGCCCAGGTCACGGGGCACAAGCCGCTCAACCGCCCGCTCGTTAGCCCTACTCCGGGAGGTCAAGCATGAGCCGACGCATTGGCTTAATCAGTGAGCACGCTTCACCTCTGTGCAGTTTGGGCGGAGCAGATAGCGGGGGTCAGAATGTCTATGTCGGCCAACTGGCAAGGCATTTGGCTGGCCTAGGGTATCAGGTCGATGTGTTTACCCGTCGTGATAGCCAACGCTTGCCGGAGGTGGCGGAGTGGGTGGAGGGTGTACGCATTATCCATGTGCCTTGCGGTCCAGCTGAGGTGCTGCGCAAAGAGGAATTGCTGTCCTACATGGGCGAGTTCACAGCCTACGTTCTGGCCTTTTGTAAACAGCAGCGCTACGACTTGCTCCTTTAGCTGCGCGGGGTGTCCTCACGACCCAGCTTTTAACTCAACCCCAGCGACGAACCCTAGCTAAGCAGCGTTTGGTTGCCGACTCGCAGTTACTCCTGCGCCTCGACCAAGGCAGCCAGGACCCGATCAACGCAACCAGCGAACAGGCCCTCCTCGACCGCCTGGCAGCGCTTTGGCAGGGTTGTGATGCGGTGATTGTCTCGGATTACTGCTACGGCATTTTGACCCCCCGGATTATCCAGGCACTGACCCAGTGGCAAGGTCTGGCACCTCGCCCACTCGTGGTCGATGCCAGACAATTGAGCGCTTACCGCGAGGTGGGCGTGACTGCCGTGCAGCCCAATTACCAAGAAGCTTTGCAGCTGTTGGGTGAACTCAGCTCAGAGAACCTCAGCTCAGAGGATTTCAGTTCAGAAAAGCGGGTAGAGCAAATCACCGCCCACGGCCCGCGCCTTCTGGAGCTGGCTGGAGCCCGCCTTGCCGCGATTAGCCTTGATTGCGATGGTGCTTTGATCTTCGAACACGGGCACCCAGTTCACCGCACCTATGCCCCAGCCATCCCTGAAGCACATCCGGCAGGAGCTGGTGACACCTTTGTCAGTGCCTTCACCCTGGCTTTGGCGGCGGGAGCAGCGCCGAGCTTAGCGGCAGATTTGGCATCCGCTGCTGCGGCTGTCGTGGTGGCTCAAGCTGGCACTACCGCCTGTTCTGGGGCAGATCTACAAAGCAGCCTTGAACTTTTGAACAGGAGCTTGCGATGACCAACTTGCACTGGAATCAGGCCGAAAACGTTCTCTGCGTGCGGCTCGACACGATTGGCGATGTCCTGATGACCACACCCGCCTTGCGAGCCCTCAAGGTATCCCGTGCCAACCGTCGCCTGACGCTGCTAACTTCTCCCGCCGGGGTTGAGGCGGCAGCGCTGGTGCCAGAACTCGACAACGTTCTGGTCTACGATGCGCCCTGGATGAAGGCTACGGCGCCGCGCGCTGACAGCCAGCCGGAATATGGCATGGCCGAGCGCTTGCGGCAGGAAGTCTTCGACGCCGCTGTCATCTTCACCGTCTACAGCCAAAACCCCTTGCCCTCAGCCTTCCTGTGCTACCTGGCCAATATTCCGCTGCGGCTGGCCCACTGCCCTGAGAATCCCTACCAGTTGCTCACTGATTGGGTGCTTGACCCGGAACCAGCACATAGCTTGCGCCATGAGGTGCGTCGCCAACTGGACTTAGTTGCCACGGTCGGTTGCCAAAGCCCAGATGAGCGCCTAGCCTTGCAGGTGCCGGAACTGGCAACGGGTCGGGTGCTAAATCGTCTAGCGGAACTGGAAATCGATCTGAAGCGGCCCTGGATCGTGATTCATCCTGGGGCTACTGCGCTTTCCCGCCGCTATCCACCCGAAAGTTTTGCCGAAGTTGCCCGTCAGTTGGTGCTGGAGTTGGGTGAGCAGATCCTGTTGACGGGCACTGAGCCGGAGCGAGAGCTGATCGAAGGCATTCAGCAGGGCATAGGTGTTGCTTCACATGCCCTGATCGGCTGCCTCAATCTGGCTGAACTCTCAGCCCTGATCGCGCTAGCGCCCCTACTGCTCAGCAACAACACCGGCCCCGTCCATATCGCGGCTGCGGTCGGTACGCCAGTCGTTGATCTCTATGCCCTCAGTAACCCGCAACACACGCCCTGGCAAGTACCTAACCGGGTGCTATCTCACGACGTGCCCTGCAAATACTGCTACAAGAGCATTTGCCCAGAAGGGCACTATCACTGCCTACACTTGCTCACGCCCGAGACCGTTGTCGCTGCCGTCCGCGAACTCTTGCAAGAAACCCAGCGGCCTGCTTCTGTCCTGGAGATTGCCTAATCAGCACTGTCGATGTTCTGATTCCCACTTACTGCCGACCCGTTGCCCTGGCAGTGACCCTGACTAGCCTGGCTGCCCAGACCTACCGGGACTTTCGCCTCGTGATCTCCGATCAGAGCGAAGACCTGGACCCGACCAAAACAGGGGAGGTGCAGGCAGTAGTACGGTTGCTGCGCGCCCACGGTCACTGCGTCGAGATCTACAAGCACTTGCCGCGCCAGGGCATGGCGGAGCAGCGCCAATTTTTGTTGGACCAGGCCAACGCGCCCTACTCCCTATTTCTAGATGATGATCTGCTTCTTGAGCCCTGGGTGGTGTCGCAGATGGTCAAGGCGATTCAAGCAGAAAACTGCGGTTTCGTTGGCAGTGCCCTCAGTGGCTTGAGCTTTCTTGGGGATGTGCGCCCACAAGAGCAGTCTATTGAGTTTTGGGAGGGACCAGTTGAACCGGAAGTTGTGCAACCCGGCACGCCGCAATGGGAGCGCTATCGCTTGCACAACGCCGCTAATATCTATCATTTGCAAGAACGCTTGGGCTTGAGTCCAGAGCAACCGCGCAAGTACCGGGTGGCCTGGGTGGGGGGATGCGTTCTCTACGACACTGCTAAATTGCGCGAGCTCGGTGGCTACAGCTTTTGGCAAGAGTTGCCAGTGGCGCACTGTGGTGAGGATATGTTGCCGCAGTTGCGGGTGATGGCGCGTTATGGCGGTTGCGGCTTGATTCCTTCCGGTGTCTATACACCAGGAATTGCCAACAACGGTGGTCGAGCGTCAGGTCAACCCTCCTAGTGTGCTTAGCCTTGACCCTACCCCATCAGTTGGAGTTTGCAACCGTTAGGGGGATCTGTGTCTAGCAATGGCTTCAGCGTTGAGCCCAATGTGCGCAAAATCGCCCACGGCGACAACGGCCACCAGCAAACTTTGCCGCGGTCGGGGATGCCTTGGCAGCAGGAGCTGAGGTGTTGTGACAGGCGCTAGACCTGAGGAACGAACCCTCACTGTCGTCGCTGAGGTATCTGAGCAGGAAGTCATCGCTCCAGCGCTTGATTTGCTTCAGAATCAAGCTCCAAAGATACAACTCTGAGATAACCCAAAAGGCGGAAGACCCAGTGTGTAGCTCTTGTTACTGTTATCTGGTGGTCATTAAGTTTCTTAAAAAGGCTCTCATGGTGAAGTCGGTTTACCGGCTGCCCAATTGAGTCTGGCTTAAAGTTTTTTGTGCGGGTGGGCACGGCGAAAAGGGGCTAGACCCGAGCACAAGCGATGTTTGGCTAGGCTACGGGTGAAAAACTATTGAGAAGGAAGATTTCTATGCAAAGCAACGTTATCCCACGTTTAGATCTAGAAAAGTTAGAGGCGGTTACTCCAGCACAGAACTCTTCCACTGGTCCAGTTAACCTCAACTACGCTGAAGCTGAGCAGATCTTTATTCAGCTTCTAGATACTGAAAACTTAGACCAAAATCTCGCGACTCATCACCCAGAAATTGAGCAGTTTGAGCAGGCCTTGGTGACCGCCATTCAAGCAGCTTATGCAGAGGCAACCAGCCCTGAAGATGCACAAGCGGAGGCTCACCTCTTTCTCCAACGAGTGCTCTATCGCATCAATCGGCTTAAGCTGTTTTGGTACGACGATCTGCAGCACTACACCAACGAGCGCTCCTTTTACCTACAGCAGGTCCGCAACCAAATCGAGGCGGCTTGGCAACCTTGGGAGTTGACCCATTTGGATGTAGAAGCGCTAGAAAAGTTAGATCTAGAAGCGGTCAAGCAAGCTCTAACTGAGCGGGCAGCGGCTGATTTGGATCCACCTCTTTCAGCAGAAAGCCGCTTTTTGCGTGAGCAAATGACCGAACTGGGTTATCGTCATTTGTTGGCGATTACTTCTTTCGATGGCTTGGTTGAAGCTAGTCGCCTCTCACGCATTTTGGGGGGTGCTGCTAACGAGATCCAAGCGACTCTAACTCGGGTGCTGATTGAAGAGTATGGGGGCGGGCGTTTACATCGCAAGCACTCCACTTTCTTTGCGCAAATGCTGGCAGAGTTTGGTATGAGCACCGAGCCTGAAGCCTATTTTGATCTAGTGCCCTGGCAAGTTCTAGCCTGCGCAAACCACAACTTTTTACTGACCGAGTGTAAGCGTCATTTCTTGCGCTACAACGGTGGCCTAGCCTATTTTGAAGTTGCTGGACCTTCGGCTTATAGAAACTACCTAGCTGCTGCTCAGCGATTGAACCTTTCTACGGCAGCAATGGGCTACTGGGATTTGCATATCCGAGAAGACGAGCGGCACGGTCGCTGGATGATGGATGATGTCTCCTTGCCCCTTGCGGAGCGATATCCAGTTGAGGCTTGGCAGTTAGTTCTAGGCTACGACCAAGAAAAACTGATGGGAGACCGAGCCGGTGCTGCTGTCGTACGCTATATTCGCGAAGCAGAACGGGAAATGGTTGACCCAATTTCTTCCAGCGATACCCAATGAGTGGATTAAAAGAATATCTAGGGCTTAGGCTCTAGATATTCTTATGGGCTTCTGTTTTGAATTAAAGTTTCTGCCTGCTGTTAACCCAGCTGACTACCTTTCCTGTGTTTTTGCGCTGTTTGATTGCGCTTGCTTTGTTGAGTTCCAGCTCTTGATATTACTGAGGTTACTCCCTTGAAAGAAGCACTGCTGAACCTGGAAGAATCCACTAAACTGTTCTCTCCTAAAGAAGTATTCTTCTGCCCAGAGGAGTCTCAGTTCTATTCTCATTGTTTAGATTTACTGGTTCTCAATCGTTGCGTCAGTTCTGAGGCCATCGTTGAGTTTGGTTGTGGAGATGGCAGCCCAATCATCAACTCGCTGCTTAAGACACCATTCAAAGGAGAAATTCACGGCTACGACCTCAATGCTTCGGCTTGTAAGGTTGCTCAGTCAAGAATTGAACAATATGGGTTAGACAACAAATACGTTATTCATAATCACTCTTTTTTTGAAGCTGCAAGACCCGAAGCAGAATATTTAATTGCGAATCCACCCTATCTGCCTGCCCCTGACGCCGATATTTTGATGCCACTCCTGCATGGGGGTAGTGACGGAGCTAGCATTACTAAACAGCTCCTAGCTTTAAACTACGACAATGTGCTGGTGATGCTATCCAGCTACTCTAATCCGATTGATACAGTTGAATACGCTAAATCTCAGGATTACTGTATTGCGGACTTTATGATTTTGCCTTTGAAGTTTGGCTACTACAGCTCTGAACCCAAAGTCAAACATACAATTTTCAATCTTCGCAGAAAGCGCAAAGCCTTCTTCTCCCCGAACATCTACTTTTTGGCGGGTGTTCTGTTCAAAAAGCAGTGTCAATCTACAGTTGATCTGTCTGATGAACTGCTCAGAGTCATGACTGTTCTGTAGCAGAGTGACAAGCTAGACCCTCGTTTAGGGCTGATCGAGTTCAGTCAGTTTACTGGCCTGTTATTGGTAAGTGTAGGGGTCATGGCTTTCGATTACGATCTGCTAATTATTGGGGCTGGCTCCGGGGGCATGGCGGCTGCTCGTGTAGCCGTCGAGTGTGGTGCTAAGGTTGCTTTGGTTGAGCAGGAGGCGATTGGGGGTACTTGTGTCAACCGCGGCTGTATTCCCATGAAGCTGCTGGACTACGCCTCCCGCTTTTCGCGTCTGTACCAAGAGGCAAAGCATTACGGTTGGACTGTTGCTAACCAGTTTGATTGGTCTAGCTTTATGGCTGCCAAAGATCAAGAAGTTCAGCACATCAACCAAGCCAAGCTCAGCCAGCTTGAGCAAGCAGGCATCGAGCTGATTAAGGGGCAGGCTTGCTTCGTTGACGAGCACACTGTAGAGATTATCTCTGCCCAAGCAAGTCTTGCCCAAATAAGTACGGCTCAATCAAGCACTTCCCAAACAACGAATCGAATCAGCGCTGAAAAGATTCTGCTAGCAGTGGGCTCGAAACCTTTCCTACCCCATGTCCCAGGGATCGAGCATGCAATTACCTCTGAAGAGATGTTTCGTCAAAAGCGCCAGCCGCAGCAGATTGCCATTGTTGGTGGTGGCTACATCGGCGTGGGTTTTGCTAGTGCCTTAAACGGCTTGGGTTCTCAAGTGACACTGCTAGTTCTTGAAGACCAAATCCTGTCTGGTTGGGACGATGATATCCGCAATATTGTTAGTTCCGGCATGACCCAAAGGGGCGTGCAGATTTGGTGTGGTACCAAGGTTGAAAACATTGAGCCGGAAGGAAACTTTCGCTTAACCTTGTCAGGCGATCATCCTAGTTTCTTGCTGGTCGATACCCTACTTTACGCCACGGGTCGCATTCCCAATACTGACGGTCTGGCGCTGGAAAAGGCAGGTGTAAAACTGGGTGAGAAAGGTGCAGTTGTGGTGGATGAGCAGTACCGTACAAATCAACCCCACATCTTCGCGATTGGCGATTGCATTAATCGGGTTGAACTGACCCCAGTTGCTGTTGCCGAAGGACGAGCTTTTGCTGAACAGGAATTTGGCAGCCAGCGCCGCAACGTCAATTACGATTGGGTGCCTGCTGCTGTTACCTGTCAACCGGAGGCCGCCACAATCGGCCTAACTGAGGCTCAAGCCCGCGAGAAACTGGGCGATGCTGTGCAGTGCCACCGTCGGGAGTTTCAACCGCTGTTTTACAGCTTCAGCCCTGAGCGAGAGCCCACGTTAATGAAGCTGATTGTGGATGGCAGTCAGTCGGAAAAAGTAATTGGTGCTCATATTGTGGGCCGAGGGGCTTCTGAAATCGTTCAGAGTGTTGGCCTGGCCCTCAAAATGGGCGCGACTCTAAACGAGTTTGAAGCCCACATCCCAACTCATCCCACTAGCGCCGAGGAGCTATTCAGCCACCGCTGAGAAGGCCTTAGCAATATTGAGCGACATCTTCGCCGCACTGCTCTGCCAGGTAACAGAGAGAGCGAAAGCGCAGTCCTACCAGCTGCTCGTATAGCGGGTTGAGCTTGCACATCGGGGGAATGTGGACCACTCGATGACCAAACAGCTTCACATCGCGCTCGAAGGGGCACTGGGCAGGGATCAGGCGACAGAGGAACCGCGCAATGCGGGGATCCTGAACGTCCATGCCATCTAACCAGTTACGCACAGGTTGCAAGACATCTGAGTGCACTCCAGACTGGATGGCGGGAGGCACAGTGGCAAGTTCAACTCTTACCTGTCTCGGCTCCAGGGTCACCCGGAGTGACTGCAAGGCGTCCACTGTTTGGCCCAGCGCATCGCAGAAGCGATGCAGCAGCTCGTCCTCCGCTTCGGAGTAGAAGCCGTCAGCCACCGCGGTCATCACCGCTGTGCGCAGAAAGTTCTGGGCCAAGTCTGAACTTCCGGGTTGGTCAGAGCCAAGGGCCGCAGCCAACTCAGCTGGGCTAATCGGCTTTAGGGTTTCTAATTGCAAGTCATCAGCCAGTTCGTCACGGGTGATAGCCGCGATAAACTGCTGCTCCTCAAGACTGAAATCACCGTCTGCCCAGGCAACCGCCAGCAGTCCTCGTAGCCAAGCAGAGATTTGCTGAGACGAGTAGGTAGAAGTTGGAGGGCACATAAAGACCTGCATACTAAGCCACCGCAGAAGGAGAAGTGGCGCTGAAGGTGAATCAGGCTCGAACGTCCGGCTCGACTGATGGGCTGGCAACCCGAGCGACCTCAGTGCCGGATCTATTCTGACCCTTCGGACTCGAAATCATGCCAGTTGATCGGGCATATTCGAAAATTCCACCGGCATCGATCACCGGACCCACCTCACCGATAGGCCGCAGCGTGTACTCTTGACCCGTTGTGTGGTTGATCAATTTGTCCTGGTCAAAATCTAGAGTGACTTCTTGCCCTGTCTGGAAAACATCACAAAGCCGCGCTTCTGACTCCCAGGGATACAGTTCTCCGGTCGCTGCACAGTTGCGGAAAAAGATGCGGGCATAGGACTGAGCAATTACCGCCCCTACCCCTGCCGCGCCCAGCGAGATCGGGGCGTGCTCCCGGGACGAGCCGCAGCCGAAGTTCTCGCCCGCAATGATGATCGGGTAGCGCGTCTTCATCTCACCCGCTTCAATAAACCTGCCGTAGCGGTCTGGCAGGCCGCAAAGGGCATAGCTACCCAACTTCTCGTACTCATCCGGCTTGGAGGGCACTAGGGTCAGATATTCAGCCGGAATGATCTGGTCAGTGTCGATATTGTCATCAACAACGAAAACGGGACCAGAAAGGGTTTTGCTCATAGCAGTGCAATTTAGAAAGAGGGTGATCGGTAGGGGCCCAGGGCTAAGCGCCTAGTGCGTCATTTGGCTCAAGAGAGCGGCCAGGAGATCATCGGGCGATTCAGAACGGCGACTCATCCACACCTGGGGTCGGTTGAACCTTCAAGTAGCTTAAGAAATCTAGCAGTTCGTCGTCCGTGAGTTGCTTGCGCGACTTCTTGCCGTAGGTCAGTTGCAGGTGGCGGCTACCAATGTTGGCATCCCAGCCTAAGCGAACGATCTCGACATCGATCTGAGCCATCGCACTGGAGAGGTCTACAGGCGCGGTCAGCCGAGCCGAAGCATTCGCCTTCTTGCCATTAGTTGCACCACGCTCGGCTTGAGCCGAGCGCAAGCTGGGGCGAGATACCTCACGACTTTCAGGCATCGCTTCCATCTCTAAGGCTGGAGGAGCCATCTCCGGCAGCGCGTTGGGACGAGAGGCAGGCAGTTCCGCCGGTCCAGTCGAGTGATTGGACATCAGCGTCACCTGCATACCGTAGGTGGACTGGGTTGATGCAGGTGGTTGGCCTGTGATCCCCGCCATGCGCAAAGCCCGCTCTAGAGCGCGGTCTTCTGCTTGCTCGATCTGGGGAGCAGCAGCCATGGCTGAACCGAGCGTGATATCACCGGCTTGGGCGACCGCTTGCACCACATACTCGCCATCCTCTCGCCTCAAGAGCGTTGTCTTGAGACTACCGTTGGGATAGCGTTCGCGAAATTGAGCGTACATGGCAGCGTTAGGCAGTTGCGCTTTGGTTGCCGAATGAGGAGACTGCATCTGGTAGTGGAGGGCCACAGTTCCAGACGGGTCTACCCTATTAGAGCCTAGCTGAAACAAGGGAGATGAACGAACCTTGAAACTATCCGGATCGACAGCATAGCGGAAGGATCGCGTTGAAAAAAAGAAAACTTTCTTCCGAGGGCCGAGAGCACCTATCCTGACGGAGTGAGCTTCTCTGGGGAGTCAGTCATGGCAAGCAGTAGACCAGATGGACGGCGGCTGGACCAGTTGAGACCTGTGCGCTTTGAACGCCAATATACTCGCTTCTCATCCGGATCAGTCTTGGCGCATTGTGGTGACACGCGGGTGCTGTGCACGGTCTCCATTGAGGAAACTGTCCCCCCGTTCCTCAACGGCACTGGTCAAGGCTGGGTGACTGCCGAATATCGCCTGCTGCCTGGTTCTACGCCCCGCCGTCAGGCCCGCGAGACGCTCAAGCTTTCAGGGCGCACCCAAGAGATTCAACGCTTAATCGGGCGTAGCCTGCGGGCTGCAATTGACCTCAAAGCGCTAGGGCCTCGAACTCTACTGGTCGATGCAGACGTGCTACAAGCTGATGGCGGCACGCGCACGACAGCCATTACTGGCAGTTATGTGGCTGTGGTTGAAGCCCTTCTGGGCCTTCAAAGCCAAGGACTTCTGACAGAGTTGCCCATCCGAGCTCCAGTCGCCGCCATTTCTGTAGGCCTACTAGAGGGCGAAGCCCGGCTCGATCTAAACTACCCCGAAGACGTTGCTGCCAGCGTTGACCTCAATGTCGTGATGACTGAGCATCAGGGGGAGCTGTCTTTGGTGGAGGTTCAAGGCACTGCTGAGGGCGATCCCTTCAGCCGCAAAGATTTAGATCAGATGCTGGATCTGGCCACCGTTGGCATCAAAGAATTGATTCTAGCCCAGCAACAAGTTCTGCAACCATAGGCACTCCAGGGCTAGGGCGGTTCAGCCCTTGAAATCAACCTAGTTGAATCGGCATTGGCAAATATCGGCACAGGCAAGAAAGTCCTCACCAGTAGGCCCTCACCAGTAAGTCCTAGCAGTAAGTCCTAACCAAGTAGGTCCTGGCAAATCGGTCTTGAGCTAAAGTATCAAGCTTCTTGCTGGCCTAAAGACCCTCCCGCAGTACCTCCAAAGCACTCTAAAGAAACGGATATCCCTACAACCGATGACTCAGCCTCGCCCTGCGACTACCGCCATGATTGACATTCCTGCTTGTGCCTGGCAACGCCCGATTGGTCTGGGCTGGGACAAACCCTACACCGTCCGCTACGCCAGCAATTTAGATGATGGCCCCTGGCATGGCGCTCCGTTGGGTGGCCTCGGGGCCGGTTGCTTGGGTCGGTCTTCGCGTGGGGATTTCAACTTCTGGCACATCGACGGGGGCGAACATGTTTTTAAGAGCCTACCTGCCTGCCAGTTCAGTGTTTTCGAGCAGGTTGAGGGCCAACCCTCTCAAGCCTACGCCCTCTGTACCGAAGCACCAGAAGACGGCAGCCTGTCTAGCTGGCAGTGGTATCCCACGAATGGGGGTACTTACCACGCGCTTTATCCTCGCAGTTGGTTTGCCTACGAGGGGATCTTCCAGACCGAGCTAGTTTGCGAACAATTCTCGCCGGTCTGGGCTAACAACTATCAGGAAGCCAGTTACCCGGTTGCGATTTTTCAGTGGACGCTGCGCAACCCCACGAACAAAACCGTGACCCTCAGCATTCTGCTGACCTGGCAGAACACGGTCGGCTGGTTTACCAATGCGCAGAAATCTCCCAAAGTGACTGTGCGGGATGATGGCAGCCCAGTCTATGTGTATGAACCGAAGTGGCGAGAGAGTACGGGCAACTTCAACCAATCAGTCTTCGACCACTACCGAGCTGGGATCATTCTCGACCGTCAGGGCCAAGAGGAGCTTGAACCGGAGGAGGGCGATGGTCAGTGGGCAATTGCCACCACCGATTCTTTTCGACAGCAGATTTTCTACCACACGCGTTGGAATCCTGAAGGCGATGGCTCCGAAGTTTGGCAGCCCTTCGCACAAGACGGTTCCCTCAATGATCTGGATGATGATACGCCAGCCCAAGCGGGTGAACAAACTGCTGCCGCTTTGGCCGTGCGGATCACATTGCTGCCTGGAGAAACGCGCACTGTGCCATTCATTTTGGCCTGGGATTTTCCAGTCACGGAGTTCGCGCAAGGGGTGACTGAATATCGCCGCTACACCGACTTTTTTGGCCGTAGTGGTGGCAATGCCTGGTCAATGGTGCGCGATGCCCTCAAGCGATTTTCGACTTGGCGAGAGCAAATTGTTAATTGGCAAGCTCCAATTTTGAACGATCCAGAATTGCCAGACTGGTACAAAATGGCCCTGTTCAATGAGTTGTATCAGCTCACTGCGGGAGGCACCCTTTGGAGCGCAGCCAGCGAAGACGAGCCGCGAGGCCAATTTGCAACCTTGGAATGTCTGGATTATCGCTGGTACGAAAGTTTAGACGTACGGCTCTATGGTTCTTTTGCCCTGTTGCTGCTTTGGCCGGAGCTGGAAAAGTCTGTGTTGCGTGCCTTTGCCAGAGCTGTGCCCCAGCATGACGAAACCCCTCGAATCATTGGCTATAACCAGGCGTCGGCTATTCGCAAAGCTAAGAATGCAGTGCCCCACGATTTAGGCGCACCCAATGAACATCCCTGGGTTGCAACTAACTACACCAGCTACCAAGACTGCAATCTCTGGAAAGATTTAGCCTGTGATTTTGTGCTTCAGGTCTATCGAGATTACCTGTTTACTCAATCCCGCGATCTTGAATTCTTGCAGTTTTGTTGGCCCTCGATTGTTGGCGCTTTAGAGCATTTAAAAACCGAGTTTGACCTCGATGGCGATGGTATCCCTGAGAACTCTGGAGCCCCAGATCAAACCTTTGATGACTGGCGACTGCAAGGGGTGAGTGCCTATTGCGGGGGGCTCTGGTTAGCTGCCCTGGAAGCGGCAATTGTGATGGCCGATATTCTGGAGGAAGACGCAAGTCAACTCAAACTTTGGTTAGAGCAAGCTCGACCCATTTATAACGCCCTCTGGAACGGACAATACTACCGCTTGGATATGGGCAGTGGTTCTGATGTAGTGATGGCGGACCAGCTCTGCGGTCAGTTTTACGCTCGCCTATTAAATCTGCCTGATTTGGTGCCTGAGGCCAATATCCAAACGGCTTTGGACACCATTTACAACAGTTGCTTTCTTAAGTTCCAAGCGGGCAAGTTTGGCGCGGCTAATGGAGTGCGGCCCGATGGTTCGCCTGAGAACCCAGATGCTACGCACCCCCTTGAAGTTTGGACAGGTATTAACTTTGGTTTGGCTGCATTTCTCAAGCAGATGGGCCACGCCGATAGAGCGATGACCCTAACCGAAACTGTGGTGCGTCAAATTTACGACAATGGCCTACAATTTCGCACCCCTGAGGCGATTACAGCTGCCGGAACTTTTCGAGCCTGTTTGTATTTACGCGCGACCGCGATCTGGGCGCTCCAGGCAGTGAAACTCTAATAATCCAGGTAGGGGCAATGCGTATTTTGCCCCTACCTTTTTGGTAACTAAGATTTAGAGGTTAACAGCATGATCGAGATCAATAGGATTAGCTCCTTTAGACGAATATAGGTGGACGCATCGATTTGGCCTGCCAAAAATAATTCACGATGTTTTTGCTGAATCTGATTGAGTTGAGCAAGTGCAGCTTTTGGATCAGTGCGCGAAGTCGTTTGCCATTCATCGATCAGTAACAGCGTGTTTTGAACAAAGCTTTGGCGTTGCTGATCCAAACAAGTTTGGCACTGGTCAGCTAGCACCCGAGTCATGTGCTCTACCTGCTCGTATAGCCCTACGCACGCACGTTAGGACGCTATTCTAGAGAGAGAAGCATTGAGATACACCCATGCCTGCGCCTTACAGTTATGACCTACGCACCAAAGCGATCGAAGCCGTTA